>DLIO01000095.1 GCA_002483765.1 Lentisphaeria bacterium UBA7640
GGTAAATTCAATCCCCCAGAGTCCACTTCTGATCCTGACCCGTTTCGTCGGATTGCATGGCTACGTTACAACGCTGATAAAAGTGTAGAAAATCTAGAAAAGATCACCAGCGCACTACGCCGTAAATATCCCTCTGCTCTGATTCTAGGATTTGATGAATGGGCGGCTGCTACGCCTCATGATTGGTCACGTCTTGGAGAATTAATTGATCTCCAACCCGGACAATCACTGCCTAGCGCAAGTGGTTTTCGTCAATTTTCGCCGGCCTTTATTGCCAAATTTCATGCTGACTTGACCCAAAAACCGGTTTATCCGTATCTTCAATTTATAAAATATCCGACTAGTATTACAGTGAAAACTCTTTATGAATGGTGTGACCGCCTATTTCAAGGTGGCGCAGATGGCATCTATATTGGTGCAGTGGAATGGTTTGACCGTGCTGTAGGGCACCCCAAGTTTAGTTCACCAGAAAAATGGGAAGCCATGCTCAATATTATTCGTCGTACCCAAATCATGCCAAAACTTGACCTGCCAAAAGATACCAAGGTCGCCCTACATTTTGGCAGTTATACTTTAATGAGCAAACTGAGAAGTCCCGCCAATAATATATTCCCAGCTTTTTCTTTGTTGGGACCACGTTGCCGTATTTGGTTCACTATTACGGATGACTTCCAGATTGAACGCGATATAGCTTTTTGGGACAAATATAATTTAGTAGTTATATCCGAAGAAAAATACATTTCCGAATCTATGCAAAATGCGATCAATCGCTTTCTTGAACGCGGAGGCACTCTTTTGGTACTTGACCCAGAGGCATTCAAATATAGGATCGACGGTGAGGATCTTAGTAAATATCGTGAAGAACTTTTTGGTGCTAAAATTGTAGAATCTCCAGTCACTTCGTTAAATATCATAACCTCAGCAGGAAAAAAATTACCGAATACCGATTCATCTAATTTCCAGATCACGATGACTGATCCTGCCAACACTAAGATTATGGCTAAGTTTGATAATGGTTCTCCCGCCTTGATTGAACATCGGATAAAAAACGGAAAGGTACTCTTGGCCGCATTTACTGTAGCCAACAATTATAGTGTTGATAATCCAGACTGGGTGGAGCAGTGGCGGAAATGGCTCGTGGAACTCAAAGTAAAACTCGATGAACCGATCTGGCGTTTCCAAATTCCAAGGGATCCATTAAGCGAAAAAATATGGCGAAAGTACAGCTGTGTATCAGGCAATGCCATGGAGTATATCCGTAATTATCCCGATACATCCATGAACCGCCAAGACGCTTCAGTAACTTACCAGTACCGCAATCCACCGCTTATGGTTCCCGACACCTCCGAAAAACTGATCGACCGAATCAAAGCCAAAGCTCTGAAAAAGAATAGCACTGGCTCTTATGTTGAAAAAGATAAAATTAAAAGCGAAAATTGGATTGCAAAATTCGGGCCGAAGGAAATCGATGAAAACGAAATCACTTTTACATTTAATAGAAAATATCCACTACGCCACGGAAGAATATTTTTCTCCGGAACTTTGCCAGAGTGCGTAGTCGAGACCAAAATCAATGGACAATGGATCAAACAAGCCGATATTTTGAGTCAAAATGTCGGAATTGATATAAGGCTGGTTGAGTTCCCGCTAAACTCTTCTACAGAACAATTGAGAATTATCCTCTCAAAACGACCATCTAATACCACTCTGACCTTAGTTGAAATGGACTTTTGGGCAAAGAAATGATCTAATCGCAATATATTATATATAAACCTTGCCGTTACATGCGGCAAGGCTGGTTCCGTTTGGCTATATATGCAACTATTAGGTTTTGCCCTGAAGTACCTAATTTCAAAAAGGGATTTAGTAAAAGTTTAGTCCCAAAAAGTTGAGTAGGGAATCCAGGAAACAACGATAACGCCGGAAGTTGATAAAATTAACAGGCAAGGAAAAAATAGAAGCAAAAATTATGAAAAAAGGACAGCTGAATAATCATCAAAGGACAAGTTCAGTAAAAGTTTAGCCTCAAAAAGTTGAGTAGTGAATCCGGGGAGTTGCGATAGTGCCGGAAGTTGAAAAAATTAATAGAAAAGAAAAAAGTTGAAAGAAATTCGTAAGAATAAAACTAAAAGGAAAAACATTTCATAAGAGCAGAAACAAAATCATGAGAAAAAGACCACAAAATAATCAGCAAGGGACCGGCTATCCTGCCGGAATCAGTTTCTCGATTCCGGTTTTATCTGATGTTTTAATTGGGGTTTTTCCAAAAAATACAGCAGTTTAGGTAGTGTCAAATCCGAAATGAAAAAAATAGACGGCTAATTTGAGTGATAATAAGAAAAGTGACGGCAAAAGTGACGAAGGTTTTCGTCAATATGTTTAGAAGGTATAAAACCGAAATCTGGTAAGGGTTATCGTGTATGCCACGAGTTACCCACAGTGTTTGCTCCGGCTCTGACGAGCTTGGTTCTAAGGGCCCACTCTCGCCGGATCAAACCCTATGGATAACTCTGATTCAAACATTCGAATAAGCGTTTTACAAAACAATAAAAATGGGGGAGAACTAAATTCCGTTAGTTACTCTCGCTCAAATAAAAATAAATTAAGGTCAAAATAAGAGTTACCAAGATGGTAACTGTTTGACAGAACCGCAGTTTAACCATGGAGGTATTATTATGACATAGAAAATTACTCAAACATGTAGGCCTGAAAATAAAAACTTCAGAGAATCGACTTTCTATATCAAACTATGACAATGAATTTTTCAAAAACATAAGCGTAACATTTCCGGAGGAATTATGGCGAAGAAAATTACTCAGAGACAATCGGTCTAGAAAAATAGAAACAAAAATATTTAGAAAAATTAACTTTTTAACACTAAACTATTACAGACTCAACAAACACATTTCAAGGTAAAAACATGACTTACACAAAAAACATCGGTTTTATGATTCTTACATTACTTATTTTATCAACATTATCCGCATTTTCTAGTCCGGCTCCACAGCTTCTGAAAAATGGATCTTTTGAAGACAATTTGACAGGGTGGCGAACTTATTGGGCTAAAACAAAGGGAAAGGGTAACAAGTTCAAACTAGATACTGCTTACTTTAGAGATGGCAAGAAGAGTTTCAACGCGATTGTGGCTAATGAAGAAAGCCACATCAACCTTACTTCCGATGCCATAACGGTAGAACCGGAAGAAACTTATCGTATCAACTTCTTTTATTTTACCATAGAGCAAAAGATTGGTCGCTTCTTTTTCCGCGTAACAGCCCAAAATGCCCAAGGAAACCATATCGGATATTACTCCAAGCGTGAACTGACTGGAACCGCTAACCTCTGGATTAATTCCGACATTCTTTTCACGGCCCCAACAGGTACTACTACTATTAGTCTAGATTTCAATTTTATAGGGCCCTCTGAGGTATGGCTGGATCAGGTCAGTTTCACCAAAGCATTCGTAAACGAAGTTGCAAGTTTTTCGCATCTTTACCCAGATA
>DLIO01000113.1 GCA_002483765.1 Lentisphaeria bacterium UBA7640
CCTCCAGATCAAGATTCCTGAACATAGACATTCTTGTCTGTGAAACAACTCAGGCAGGAATGCCTGCGCTGCCTTATGTTTTCCTCTTCCCTATCTATGTTCTGAACTGAAACTGCTTTGGCGCTGTGGCTCGTGCATATTGAACGTCAGGTTTGCCGAATAACATCGCCGCACCAATTTTATATCCCGATGGCAGATTTAGTTTACGGCGCATTTTGCCATTCCATTTGAACGCATGAACGGCAAAACCACACCAGCACGTCCCTACCCCGAGCGATTGCGCAAATAGATCAAAGTGACTCAGTGCAATCCAAGGATCAGCTTCAGCGCAAGGAGCTTTCTTCGGCGTGGCAACAACGATCAGATGCGGAGCGTTGCGAAACACAACATCTTTGCCGCCCATAATATCCGCGAGATAGCGTTTGAAATTTGGATAGATTAAACGCATGATTCCAGTTTTAATCAGAAACTTCAACATCCGACTCATTTCAGCGCGGAAAAAATCCATCTCGGTTTTGTCCTCAATAACAACAAAATACAGTCGATGGTCGTTACAACCTGTCGGAGTCCAAGCCAACGCGGCTTTGAGTTTGTCGAGAGTTTCCTGATCAAGGTTTTCATCCTTATACTGGCGAATACTCCGACGTTGCCGCAACAGATTCATAAACTTTTCCGGATCGGGCAATTCACCAATTGGAGCACAGTTTTCCGGTGTGACCTCATGGCAGATCACCGCACCTTGCGGGCATACTGCCAGACAATGTTGACAGTTAGTACAGTATTGTGCTTCATTTTCTGCGACAAACGGCACGCCATCCGCGTCGGGTTTCATAATCTCAACGATGCAATCCTTGACACAAGCACCACAACGCACACATTTTCCTTTATCTACGAGTATCATTGCTATCTCCGTCTTTCAATTGGTTCTTCCGCTCTTTCAGCGGCTGAATAAAAATCATTGGTAATGCAACCGTAATAAGTTTTTTCACTAAGATTCACACTGACAGGATGTGCCTCGGTCTTTTGGTCGTCATGATGGAAAAGCATTCTCCCCGACTCCATTCTCCAGCCACATGAACTAAATTTAATTTGTGAAAATGGAACAACGTACAATTTAGCTTGATCTCTTATTATATACAAGATTTCCTGTTTGGCGGTATCGACAATATATTCATTGTCTTTATCGACAAAGTATAATCTGCCGTCTTGAAGACGATAGATGTTAAAAAAAGTACGACCTCCTGTATTGGTCTGCAAATCGCGGTACTCTGTCTTTCCGTTATGTTTAAAATGAAGTCGATAATTATATTCAGCAAGAAACGGATGTATTGGATGTTGTTCAAAGGCAATTTTAACATCGTTTTCAGTCGGTAGAACAAATGCTATCCACCCACGCCGGTAATTCGACATATCGTTATGATATTACACAATAGGAATCGCAACAGAGAGGACAATAGTGCTCATTACCAAAAGGAAAACTATTAGCAAAAATGGCAACATCGAACGTTTCCCCTCCACATGATATCTGTGCCAGATAAAACGAACAAGATAGACTGTCAATAAAATCCCGACGACCAGTGCGATAGCAACAATCCCCAAAAGGTAATAAAGCTGGATATGTCCTAAATTACGTACGGGAAACGGTTCTCTCCAATTATTGATAAATCTAACTATTCCATAAAGTAACGTCGGAATTAGGAACGCGGTCAAACAGCCCAACGGTACCGTCTTTAACGCAGTCAGCCAAGTCCCGGTCATTCGTCGTGTTTTGGGTATTGCCCAAAGCAAGACTGGAACAATAGCAAGAGAAACACAAATGATTATTTCTTCAAACACAATTCACCTCATTCTCGCTGTTTTAACGTGGTACACTTACTGTTGAGGATGATTGCTCCATTTGCCGCCGAAATATCTTCCCTCGAAGGTTAAGCTGAAAACAATATACCTGCGACAAAATATTTTTAAAGCTCGAATAAATATCCTTCACACCTGTGACATTGCGCACTCCATTGAAATCAGAACAATGATGCAAACGAGTATTATAGGCTTTTCAGAAAAAACGCTACGACTGGCCAGCCGATCCCTGAAAATAGAGCAAAAAAACTGAGAAAGATTTGGGGCGATAAATTAACTACAATGAACCCAGAAATGTGAGTTGATTTATAATTTTTTCGTTCATGACTGTCGCTTGCGATTTGGTGCAACTTATACTTCTAATTCGCGCGCGCATTATTCGCGCGCGAATTAGAACAATGCTTTACACTATAATCACAACCTGAACTCCATTGAAATACAAAGCCGAAATTTGGGCTCAGCGCTCCTAGATAAACACATTGTTCTAGAGCCTATTCGGAAAAGTTTCTGATATTTTTCACGACACGAAACTTAAAGCGTTTATTCCGTTAATGAACAACTCGCCTGATCTTTTTCGTAACTTTCGCGTTTTTTGTGGTAAGACTTTCCAACTCTCAAATTTTATCTAATTGACATATTCAATTGGATACGGCGGCATTGATTCAATGAATTTCTGACCGTAACGTTTGGAAATTACGCGACGATCTAAAATTACAATTATTCCAGTGTCGTCTTTACTTCGGATTAAACGCCCAGTACCTTGACGGAATTTCAAAGCAGCCTCTGGCATGCTGTATTCCATAAAGGAATTTTTACCCGATTTCTCAATTCGTTCACTCCGAGCCTGAATTAAAGGATGCGATGGTACTGCGAATGGGAACTTGGTCACAATAACATTGCTCAACGCTTCACCAGGAACATCAACTCCAGTCCAAAAACTATCTGTTCCAAAGATCACTGAATCGATATCATCCTTAAACTCCTGCAATAGCATCGAACGACTCATCTCACCTTGCATCAATAATCTGATTCCAGTTTTTTCAAAATAACTCTGCAAGTTCTCTGCACAATAACGCATCAACTGATAACTGGTAAACAACACAAAAGCTTTGCCATGCGTAACGTCTAAAAAGCGTGGGATATTCTGTACTAATGCGCTTTTATAGTCTTCATGATTCGGTTCAGGCATCGATCGCGGAATATATAAACGCACCTGATCAGGTGAAAATGGTGAATCCAAACGCAATTCTACCCCATTAGTAAACCCTGTACGAGAACGGAAATAATCGAAACTTCGCCCTACCGTCAAAGTTGCACTCGTTAAAACAACCGGAAATTTACGATTGAACAACACCTGTTCTAGTATTTCTGGGATATTTAATGGCGCTCCCTGCAACACAACTCCGTTACGCTCTTCCTCGATCCAGTAAACATAATCCGGGAAAGACATCTGAATAAAGCTTTGAATCCCGTCAATAAACGCATCGCAACGTAAAACCTGCGCCATTAATTCGGTTTTGAAGCTTTTGTCTTCCTCTTCTTCGGCATAATCAGCTAATGCATTACGCAAACGTGATAATCCTGCTGATAACAGATCCGGAACCATTCCTGGTTGGTGGAGTCGGCGTACCGAGTCATTGCGCTCAAGTAGCAAATTTTCAAACATTGAGAAAAACGCCCCGATTTGCGGTTTAATTTCCGCGGCAATTTTACGCAAACTAAGCGCTGCTTCACCTTTGCGCATCAACATTCCACGCCCAGCATCTGGATTAAATAAACGGTTCATAAACGCCATCATGCCATTACTGGAAAGCCGCAGTCCAAGATGCGATGCCGCGCTATCCTCAAGCGTATGCGCTTCGTCAATAACCACTGCGCTCCATTTCGGCAAGAGCGTCATCTCGAGATTGTCATCTTGCTTTAACTTTAAATCAGTAAAAAACATAGCATGATTGGCGATAATGACATCCGCTTTTTCCCAGCCGTTGCGCGCTTTCCAGTAAAAACAATTACGAAAAAACTCGCATTGAGGGCCTTGACAGTTACCAGACTCGCAACAACAATAACTCCAAGCGGATGAGTCAAAACGAAATTTAACATCATCCCGATCACCACTACATGAATTTTCGACCCATTGCTCTAAACGTTGCAAATCCAACACCAGCGACGGCATTGGTAACAACTGATCATAGTGTTCATCAGTGGCCATATGCAAACGACGCAGACACAAATAGTTGGAACGCCCTTTGGCCAACGCCGCCTTGAACTCAACGCCCATAATTTTCTGTAAAAATGGAATATCTTTATAGATCAATTGTTCCTGCAGATTGATAGTTTCCGTGGAGACCACGACTGGGCATGCTTGAGTTTTGGCGTAATGAATAATCGGCACCAAATAAGCAAAACTCTTCCCGATGCCGGTTGGTGCTTCAACACATAAATTGTTGCGATTCTGCAACGCAAGCGCGATATTAACGGCCATATCAGCTTGTTGCGGACGGTGTTCATAAGGGCGAGTCGCAAATTGTTTAGTCTGGGCTAAAGGCCCTGCCAGATCAAAAAAATCTCGGGTCGGGGTCAAGATTTCAGGAGCGTCCCTAATTTCACCAACCTCCTCGAAAAACTCTTCGGTGGAATCTTCAAGGTCATATTCGACCATAAATTCATTACTGAGTAATTCCACCGGATCAATTTCAATTTGGGCCGCTTCATATAAAAAAATATTATTTGTAGGTTTTATCATTCTATAATCTACAGCCAAAACAGTGAGTTTTAAAACCTAAAAACTATATTCTCGGCTTGAAAATTCCCCCCAAAAGGCAATATTAACTTTATTACAACACCATAAGCCAATGTAGCTCAGTTGGTAGAGCAATTCACTCGTAATGAATAGGTCAGCGGTTCGACTCCGCTCATTGGCTCCAAGTTTCTTCAAAACAGCATTTAAAAACCGGTAATGTGCGCAATATGGATTTTCTGTGGACGAATTAAAATCTAATCTCAGGAATCTTGATCTGGAGGAA
>DLIO01000037.1:0-17939 GCA_002483765.1 Lentisphaeria bacterium UBA7640
CCTCCAGATCAAGATTCCTGAACTTTCATTTTCTAACCAGAAACCGGCCAGCAGTTCCTGTTCGGATAAAGAAAGGTCTCCCCCTATATACTCAGAAAGTATAGATGTTATGATTTTCTCGCATTTGTGTTCCAATGCAAATCCAAGTATCGCTTCGGTAGAGTCGGAGGCGATTTCTCGCAAAATCCGGACGTGATATACGGCGTTTTGCCGAATTGCCTGTTGGAGCTTTGACGATATTGGGGGTTTGTTCCAACTGTTGAAGGACGGAAAACGTTTTATGATGCAACTCTTTAATCTCGCCGGAATCAGAGTAGCGTCTGCTATGCCAGATTTGCGGCAACAGCAGTGTGAGACAAATATTTTCAACAATTCACCATTATCCATTCTTTGACTTCTCCATAGGTTTTGAATTAAAAGCTATCTTATTTCCCCAGCTACAAAAGGCGGGATTGGCGTTCTTCGTCAACAGCCACAAAACTGGGTAATCTGGAGCTTCTTTTGGGGCACAACCGAAACCATCGGTAATATAAATCAATACGGTTGGCGTCAAAGCATATTCTGTCACATACTGAAATACTGGGCGAAAATCGGTTCCGCCACATCCGTGAATTTTCCATGGTATATTTTCAGGCATATCGTTCTCGTCAAAAGTCTCCACTTTCTGTATTGCCGCATCGCACTGAATAACGATAAGCTCGTAACTACCAAAACTATGCACCAGAGAGTTAAGTTCGGCGAAGAATCGGGGAATCTCTCTTTGCATACTGCCAGAGGTGTCGATGGCAACAACTGTGGTCGGCAGTCGTTCTTCGCGGCGCGACTGCAAGTAAAGCCCTTGCGAAACATAGCGACGGTTAGGTGGGAGCCAGCGACGTTTACCACCAAGACAACTGCATACAAACTGACGCAACAGTTCCTGCCAGGGAATTTCAGGATACAGGTATTTTTTAACCAACCGCTCAATACAGCCTGGAATATGTCCTTGATTTCGTTCGGTCTGCTGGACGGCGGTAATGAGCCGTTCTTTGCAGCGTTCTTTGATATCTGACGTGAAAAACGGAGCATAATCATAATCGATGACAATATCCGTTTGACCATTACTTTTAATCTCTTCAATTTCCGGGCTTCCGCTCTCTGTTTCATTCGGATAAACGTGATCGGAAACTTTGTTTCCCAAAATGTTTTGCGGGAGTCTTTCATAAATCTCCTCGGCGGAAAGCCCTTTCCATTTTTCTTCATGTTGAAGGACATAAAACTGAGGCAGGTTTTCGCTTTCGAAGAGAAAATATATCTCCAAATCCGCCGCATAATTGAACCGTTCGTGTTCTCTATTCTGTTTGCGCAGAAAATGGCAGTAAACCGTGTGCCAAACTTCATGGGCAAGAACCGTCATCCGGAATTTCTTTTCCAGTGACGCGTAAAACTCGGTATTAACAAATATTCGCGTGCCGTCAGTGCAGGCGGTCTTCAGTCGGGAATCGCATACCGGAACAATATCCATGCTCATGATGATTGAGCCGATAAAGGGCTGATTCATAAGAAGGCTGATCCGGTCGGATTCCAAACCACGCATAACGGCATCCTTCTGTTTGATCTCCGCTTCGTTCGGTGAACGGAATGTTATTGTCATTAGATATCTCCTCCAATGCGGTTGCGGAATGCAGCACCGTGTCTTTTTGTCCATTTTTGGTAAGACGGATGCTGGTAGAGCTTTTCGGCGAATTCGTCAGAATTATGATTATTCCCCACCATGGCGTCGATCATCGCTAGTGTTGCAAAATCGCTCGGCAATTGCAAGTTCAAACGATAAAAACCATCCAGGAGTTTTTCCGACTCTTCGCCATTTTGCCCGTGCCAGACCCAGTAAACCAATGCGCTGGTTACCGCATAGCGTTGGTCGGCCTTTTCGGGAACATTAAAGGGCAAATTCGAATTCAGCATCAATCCATAGATATCATCAAGTTCCCCGGTCAATTGGTAAAAGGCCATGAACTCCAGTCCGGCACGATTGCCGATCAAACCGTAAACAATTTTACGCAACAAAGTCTCCTCGTCATTTTTCTCTAACATACGAAGCATGATTGAGATACGCTCCCAACTGCGCGGACTCGGCCAGCCACGTTCAAGCTGCTGTCCTTCCTGAGAAAACAGGAGTGCCGGACGGTAACGGATAAAACCGATGATTGCCGGGTGAATATCGTTATGCAAAGCCCAACGCACCCAGACTTCGGCATCGATTGCCGGGTGAATATCGTTATGCAAAGCCCAACGCACCCAGACTTCGGCATCTACTTCCAATTCAACATGAAGGAAACGGTTGGCCAGTGCGCTGGACATGGTCGTCGCAACGGCTCGATCACTGTTCCGATTACCTGCACCCATGATGTACCAGCCGTTCGGTACTTTATAGAGTTCGCCGAGCCGCCGATCAAGGATAAACTCATAGGCAGCGACTTGAAGCGAACGATCGGCAGCAGTGAGTTCGTCAAAAAGAATGATGCCAGAACTTTTGGGGTCACGAGGCCATTCTGAGGAAACCAGCCAATCCACACTATTTCCGCGCGGCACGGGCAATCCACGAATATCCACCGGTTCGCGTTGAGCAAGCCGCACGTCAATAAAGCCGATCTCGGCTTCTTCGCATATTTTCCGAATGATGGTGGATTTGCCGAGTCCTGGCGCACCCCAAACCATCAGCGGAGGGATTTTCGCTGCAAGGTCTGGGTGTTCTTTCAATACGCCAATCTGCATCCTGATAATAGAATCCAATTCACTAGCGTTCACAGTGTTTGCGGATGATAAGATATCTGCCATATTTTTTCTCCTTCATTTTTGCCATTGGTTCGAGTTATAGTTTATAATAAACAATATGGGTGGACAAAGAGCGTCCATCAATGTCCAGCTACGCTACGCAATCATACCGCAGATTTTTTTCCCGAGCATACCGACGTATGCATCTGTCTTCCTGTTTAGAAGTATTGGTGTTTCGTTTTCCTTTGGCCTGAACAATGCACCTGCGCGCAAGGTTGATTTCGAGCGTAAGATTCATGCTCCTGTCAAGGGCGTTCATCGCAACAATCGCACATCGCTTTTCAAGACATCTGTTCAGGTACGACGCCACGCAATGACGCTGTTTTCGCCCTTCCTCCTGAAGCCGTTTGGCGTTGTTAATTTCATCGAAAATCACCTCATCCTTTTCGAGAAGATAGGAGAGTCCATGTCGTGGCCATGCTTTAATTCCGAACTCAGTCCCGTAAAGCTCCTGATGCCAGAGATTCATTTCTCGCATCATGCTTTTCAGCGTCCGCCCTTTCAATGAAATATCAGCAAAAAAATGATTCTTCCGGTAAAAATAGTCGATCAGGTCGCCGACATCCCCAAAATCATTGATCTCCTGTTCGGCAAACCATTCCACAAGCAAACGTGAGCGTTGCAGATAAACGGAATACACGGAATTGCCTCGCTCGTGCAGAGCTTTGGCCAGAACCAACGAAAGGAGTTTGTCACAATGTTTTGCCAGTGCCACACAATAAGTCAGCGCAAAATTCAGGGACGGCATACTGGCTGGCAGATTATGAAAATACCCATTTTCATGCTTGCTGAGTCCAAAAATTTCACGTGGTGACTTGCCAAAACTCCATGCACGGAGCGAATCAAGATCAGTTTTCTCTATTTTCGTTTTACAGAGTCGCCAGACCCATTCAGGAAGAGCAAAAAAACGGCAGTGTTTATTCAAAAACAATTTTAACTGGAGTTCTGCATTATAGACGTGGATTGAAGACGTTGATTCGATATTCACTGAATCAGAAACGCTCATATTCCAGAGCAGATTGGCGTAAGGGTTATTTCTGGAATTGTGAGGCGTAAACATAACTTTCACGCCACTGCGCAAAGCAGAATTCAACAGCGCAATATAATTATCCAATGCATTGGTGTCGTGGCGATTTACTACAGGTTCCCACATCCGATATCGCCATTTCCGTCGAATCGAACGTGGCAGGGATTCGTAAAAATGCAAAAGTGGGGTGATAGTTTGGGAAGGGGACTGGCGACTCTCCTCCTTTTCGATTTGTGGACGCTTGGTGTGATTATTGTTCAATAAATGCTTCTTGTCACTTTTCCCGGTATGATGTCGTTTCAAATCTGACCGGCGATATTGTTTTTTTATGATATTTTCAGCATCTTTTGCTACTGGAGCTTTTTCGAGTATGCGAACCGTAAGAACCGGATAGTTGTATGGCAAAAAAGGTGTTTTATTTTTTTCAACGCATTCAATTTTTTTCTGATCAATTAATATTTCCACGCCATATTCCCATTCTGGGTTATTACGAATATCAAGCTTCACCCAACTTGGGAAAGATTGCAGGAACGACCAAAGAGTATGTGCTGCTTTGAATCGATCTTTTTTTGTGTAATAACTTCTGACGTCCTCTTCTGCTCTATGTTTTTCCCATTGGTGACGTTTTCTACAACGCGCCTTCCACGACTTGCTTTTTTTAGACCTGTTTTTTTCAAGGAAACATATAAAACTGGCATTATCCCTAAGCTGTTGCGTCCTTCTCTTTCCACGAATCAATCTGATATATTCTTCGTCACAACTCAATGCGAGTTCCTTACGAAACCCCGCATTGCCACTGTAATGTTTTTTCCAACTCTCGGTTTGGTATTGTTCTTTGGCCCGCTTCAACATCACTGATTCATCCTTTTTTATTTTCACAGGATAATATAAACAGTTTGGGTGGACAAAATTTGTCTGCCGTACTATGTTATAATAATATCAAGCGGAGGGAACTCTATATGAAAATGACGCGTCTGATGAAATTGGTTGCGCTCTTGCGGAAGAACAGTTATCCGAATCACCGGATACTGCAAAGCAAGTTGCGCACGCTCGATGCAACGAGCATGTATTCTGTATCCCAAAAAACCGTTCAACGCGACGTGAAATATCTGCGCGACGTTTACAATGCGCCAATTGCGTTCGACAACGGCAAACGTGGCTACTATCTCACTGATCTGAACTGGAAATTCGAGGTTCCACAGCTCGACGAAGATGAAATGAAAGCTGTAACGCTAGGGGCGCGTCTTGCGGAAACCATTATGCCTCAGCCGATTGCTGGAGAAATCCAGTCCGCCGCCGAAACGCTACTGTGCAATAATTTATCAGGACTTGAACCGAACACGGTTTTAATCTCCCTAGTGGCGCAAGGAGCGCGAATTCCAGTCAAACCAGAAATTTTCCGTGAAGTCTTCGAAGCGTGGCAAACTCGACGCGGATTGACCGTCAAGTATAAAAAGGGAATGACTGGAAAAATCTTGGAATATTTATTGGAGCCACAGGTGCTCTCTTTTTACGATGGTTTATGGTATCTCAAGGCAGTTATCATTACGCAGGACGGAGAAACACTTCCAGAGCAGAAGCCGACAATCCGGACCTTGGCCTTACATCGTTTTCAGTTTGCCGCGATTTATCCGGGCAGTTTTGAACCAGATATGCGCTTAATTGAAGAGGTCAACGATGGAAAACTTTTCAACTTCCCAACTATTGATGAAATCGTCTTACGCTTTACCGATTATGGCATTCCGTATGCGCTTGAAAATTATGAATCGGTCTTAATCGATGAACAACCCGACGGCAGTCTATTGGTGACGATTTATGACGCGATAGATTTCAAAATAGTCAACCTTGTACTAAATGAAGGAGGCGCAGTACAAGTAATAAGTCCGCCAGAATTGGCGGAAAAAGTTATAGAACAAGCAAAACGTGTAATTGAAAAACAAAAGGAAAAGTAAAAATGAGAATGTATTATGTAGGATGGGATGTCGGCGCATGGCATTGTGATAATAACTCCAACAGTCGCGATGCTATTGCAGTATTAAATGAAGACAATGGATTTAAGTTTGAAAAGCGGTCTTGTGTTCGCGAACAGTTAAATACTGAATCAGTAGCCTGTTTTTTGAATAAATACTTTGACTCTACAGAATTTAAAGAAAGTGATAGTTTTTATTTTGCCATAGATGCTCCTTTTGGATGGTCATTGGCATTTCAGAAACTACTACGTGGAGAGAAGGTATCTTTTTTTGACTTTACAAACACCAGAGCCAGAGATAAGGGAGAAAAAAAGGCTAAAAAAATGGCTATAGACAACCCATTTTTATTTCGAGACACAGAACAATTTGTCGAGGGAAAAATAAAAAAACCGCTATCAGCAGTACAAGATAGTATAGGAAGTCAATCGACCAAAGCAATGTTTTTTTTGCAAAAATTTGGATTTATACAATCAAAACCTGGGGTTTGGAAAAAAGAAAATTGTACTGCAATTGAAACTTATCCTTCTGTAGTTGCAGATAAAAAGGGCATAGACGATATAGCAGATGCAAAGATATGTGCAAGATTAGCAAAACTTTTTGCAACATCTCCTGACGAACTATATCATCCCGATAAAAATTATATAGAAAGTGAAGGTTGGATTTGGTCTCCTAAAAAGCCATTGAAAACTAACTGTTTTTAACCAGTCACCTTTTGTCCACCCGTAATCTTTATTGTAAGTCATGCAACAATGATTATGGGAGGACAATATGGCAAATTTTCGGTATCGCAAACGAAGTAAACAAACGGCGTGGAACCGTGAACTGGATTATACTCAGCGGTTTTTGGTCGCATCGACTTACCGCTTTATGCGGAATTTTCTGGAGCGACATCAGGGACACCTTAACGATGATAGTTTCTTCGTTCCGGTGGCGGAACGGATGGATTTGGAATCTTTGCGACGACTTTTGACCGCAAGCGCGGCACCAGCACTCCGGCGCGTTTTACTGGAACTCGGCAAAGGCGAAAAGGTTAATCTCGCACGGGAAAACCCGATAACGCTGATGCACAAACTTTGGGAGCATCCAGGAAGCAACCAAAGATTCCGCGCCGCACTTAGTGAATATCTTGATACTGAACTCTTGATGTTGCAAGACTCGCTCCAGCAGGATCCGGCCCCTGAAACTAAACGTTTTCAGGAGCTTGGAGGTTTTTTCAAACTTTCCGAATCAGAATGTGATTTGCTTCTCTTGCGACGACTTACTGAAGGGTTCTGGAAATGTGGCGATTGGCATGGAGCTATTTCCTATGGCAAATTCAATCGCATTTCCTGTGCACTCGGAATTTCGGAAACAGAACTTCGGCACATGACCAAATCAGATGCTCGACTCCGCAAATTAGAATGCCTCGACACCGATCTTGATTTTAACCGCGACTTACTGCCCTATCTCTGTGGCGCTGATGATACTCCGTTGGAGGAAAACTACTTCGCCAGATACAACGGTGAACTTTTACCATGGGATTTCTTCGGTGATCTCGCAGAAAAACACGGAGCAGTTCTTTCCGCACTGCTCTTAAATAAAAATCGCACTGACGGACTTCACATTCTCTTTTACGGTGTGCCAGGAACTGGCAAAACCAGCTTTGCTGCCGCGCTTGCTGAAAAACTCGACCGCACCGCGTATTTCATCAAACAAGACGTGCGCAACCGCCTTTCCGCAATCCAGATTTGCGAACTTCAGCGCGATCGCGATTCCAGTTTGGTCGTGATCGATGAAGCAGACAAACTGCTCGATTGTGCCGAAATGAATTTTTTGGGTCTTCGCCGTACCAATGGCGACAAGGGGGAACTCAATGCAGTTCTTGACAGCGTAAAAACGCCGTGCATCTGGATTACCAATACGCCAGCAAATTCTCTTGACGCCTCCAGTCGTCGCCGATTCGATTATTCTATCGAATTCAAGCCATTGACAGCGGACAATCGTGAACGCATCTGGAGCAATGCCGCAGCAAAGCACAATATCAAACTTACCGCTAAAACGGTTACCGTACTGGCTGCGCGTTATCCGGTTTCGGCAGGAGGCATTGAACTTGCTCTGCGGAATTGTTCCATTCTCGAAGGTAAAGACGTTGAGGAAAAGATCAAAAAAATTATGGAACCGCATTGCGAATTGATGCGTTCGCCAATCGACAAAACATCTGAAATCGCTCGCGAATACATTCTGGATGGATTGAATATCAAAGGCGATCTTATACTTCCAGAAATTATCGAAGCGGTACGGAATTATTTTGCTGTTTCGGCCAATGACCTTGACAAACCGCGCATGAATCTGCTTCTTTCTGGCCCTCCGGGAACCGGCAAAACTGAATTTGTGAAATATCTCGGAAAACAACTTGTGGTTCCAGTCATGACAAAAATGGCGAGCGATATTTTTTCCAAATGGGTCGGCGACACAGAAAAAAACATCGCGGCGGCGTTCGACGAAGCGGAAGATTCCCGCGCCATTCTCTTTTTTGATGAAATCGACGGCTTGCTTCAGAATCGTGAACGTGCTCACCGCAATTGGGAGGTGACGCAGGTCAACGAACTGTTGCACCGAATGGAAAACTTCAGCGGTGTGATGATCGGAGCGACGAATTTCATCCACAATCTCGATCCGGCGACCGCGCGCAGGTTCACCTTCAAACTGGAATTTGATTATCTTGATGACGGTGGAAAACAGATTTTCTTCGAGCGGATGTTCCATACCAAACTAAATTCGGAAGAATCAAAACGACTTGCCACGATTACTAATCTCGCTCCCGGCGATTTCCGCACTGCGCGACAAAGCCTTTTCTATCTTGGCAAAGAGATCGACAATGACCGCCGCCTCGCCGCACTGGAACGCGAAGCAGCCACCAAGGGTTCATCAGCTCAAAAGATGGGGTTTTAATTGTGCGAATCAAAGTGTTAGGCCGAAGTTTTTTCGAAGTGAAGATGAAAATTAGTGAAAGTGTTAATTCCGCAAGCTATCCAAAAGATCAATCAAAAAGGAGATGAGTTTATATGAAAGAAGGTTTCTGGGGCAATTATCAAACGGAAAAATGGCATGAGATCGATGAACATGAAAAGTGGTTACGCCGTGGCGGCAACGCCAAAAAACTTGGCGTTTTGCCGGAAATCATCGCTCGCTTTTCTGAATTCGACAATCGTGAAACATTGCTGCCATTTGCCTTTGCCAATGCACCGGTCATGCGTTGGCGCGGACATGGGCCAAGCGTTACGTTTGAATTTAATTCCGAAAGTTGGGAACAGCCTTTGAGTTTGATCTCAATCTGGTGTAAATTGTCTGCAGGTCCGTATCTCTGTTTACGAATGGTGAATTTTCACAGTATGGAAATTCGCGAAACCCTCTGGAAGGATTGGAATGGCATATCCGATTGAAGAAAAATTAGTGATAGCGGTCGCGTCCAGTACGCTATTTAAACTCGATGAAGCTGATGCAATATTCCGTAAAGATGGCGTCCGCGCTTATCGCAAATATCAGCGTGAACGCGAAAAGGATATTCTACAACCAGGGCTCGCATTCCCGTTTGTCCGACGTTTTCTTGAACTCAACGCAATCTTCTCGAAACGTCAGCCAGTCGAAGTCGTGTTACTTTCCCGCAACGATTCCGACACGGGGCTGCGAGTATTTACCAGCATCGAACATTACGGTCTCGGCATTGTTCGGGCGGCGTTTACGCGTGGCAATTCTCCGTTCCGCTATATCCCAGCTTACAACGTTTCACTATTCCTTTCTGCCAATGAATCAGACGTGATTGAAGCATTGAAAAATGGTTATCCTGCTGGGCGTGTCTTGCCTAACGCCGCCAGTGATGATGAGTCGGATACGGGATTGCGTGTAGCTTTTGACTTTGACGGGGTAATTGCTGACGATAGCGCCGAAAAGGTGTTTCAAAAAGAAGGCATGGAGGCATTCCATGAGTCGGAAACTGAAAAATCCGACACTGCTATTGCTTCGGGACCGCTCGGCGATCTTTTTCGTAAACTCGGGAATTTGCGACAGTTAGAAGACGAACTCGAAGATAGTGATCCAAACTACAAACGTTTTCTAAAAACTGCCATCGTGACCGCTCGCAGTGCTCCAGCGCATCGTCGGGTCATTACTACGCTACGCAATTGGAATATCACTGTAGATGAAACACATTTTTTGGGTGGCATGGACAAAGGCCGAATATTGAAAACATTGCGTCCACATATTTTTTTCGATGATCAGCTTCATCCTCATCTAAATGCAGCGCAGGAATTTACCCTATCGGTGCATATCCCATTTGGTATCGCCGCAGAAAAATAAGCATATATTCTGGAAAATCACTTCATCAACTTCATGACTTATTCAAAACTTTTAAAAAGTTATGGTTGTTTCGGAAATTTGACGGCAATCTATTCTCCACAAAGAAAGCCTTCCGAAAACATCACAAGTCGCAAAGGTTTTTTAACTCAACGGCTTTTGAAGATGAAAAAAAGCGTCAATCAGATGTCTGATTGACGCAAAAAATTCAGAATGGGGTGGATGAGGGGATTTGAACCCCCGACCTCCTGGGCCACAACCAGGCGCTCTAACCAACTGAGCTACAACCACCATTTAGTGAGAAAAGTTTAATATATTTCATTCGTTGATTTTTGCAACCTTGACTATGAGGTTTTTAATCTTTTTAAATTGACTTTTGCCGTATTCGTGGTAAATTCTTAACCTTTATTATTCCAATAACTTTGTATCTATATTTACCAAAATCAACTTGGAGCGTTTCATGAAAAAAGTATTAATCCCCACCAAACTGGATAAATTTGCCGCTAATTTATTGAGACAAAAAGGCTACATCGTGACGCTTGACGACAGTACCCCATTGATCGACTTGGCACGCGATAATAGCGATACTGAAGTGATGATTGTCCGCAGCGAAAAAATCACTGCTGAAATTATTGACTTAATGCCAAAACTCCGTTTAATTGTTCGTGCTGGTGCTGGTTACAACACTATCGACACTAAATATGCTCGCCGTAAAAATATTGACGTGATGAATACTCCTGGCGCTAATGCTAATGCTGTTGCCGAGGAAGTCATTGCTATGGTTTTGGCGGCATTCCGCCATGTGGTTAGTGGCGATGCTACGATGCGTGAAGGGAAATGGGAAAAGAAATCAATGCTCGGTTCCGAACTTTCTGGCAAAACGATTGGCGTTATCGGTTTGGGGAATATTGGTCGTTTACTGGTAAAACGCCTCAGTGGTTTTGAGATGCGAGTTCTTGGTTACGATCCGATGATTCCTGAGTCATACGCAGGAAAGTTGGGAATTGAAATGTGTGAAGTGGAGAAGATTTTTGCTGAAGCCGATATTATCTCCCTCCACGTGCCAGAAATTCCTGAAACTAAAAATATGGTCAATGCCGAACGTCTCCAGTTAATGAAACCAGGGGCAGTTTTAGTCAATTGTGCCCGCGCGGGTATCATCAATGAAGATGATCTGAGGAGCGCCAAGGCTGAAAAAAATATCGTTTTCTGTAATGATGTTTACCAGAAAGATGAGCCAGGCATGAAGAGTGTCGTCGATATTGCTGATATTATGCTCCCACATCTTGGCGCAAATACCAAAGAAGCCAACTTTAACGCCGCCAAAATGGCCGCCGATCAGACTATTGCGTATTTTGAACAGGGCATTACCAACTGCGTAGTCAACAAAGAGATTCCTGACGGCTTGGATGAAAAATTCCAAAAGTTGGCCTTTGTATTATCAGGAATCGCAAAAAGCGCGCTTGGCAAAAATGTCGTTCCAGAACGAATCGAAACCAGTTTCTACGGCGAGCTCAGTCAATATGCCAAATGGATGTTGGCTCCTGTCACCGCTGGCATTTGTGGCGATTTTGATCCACACACCGATGCTGCGGACGCCAAGTCGTTTCTCGCATCACGCGGAATTGAGTTTATTAATCGCGAGACTGACGAAAGCAAACAATATGGCAACTCCATGACGATTGATGTTTGTTGCTTGGGAACCAAACCAGCTTGTGTCAGTCTGCGCGGAACTATCGCGGAAAATAATATGATGGTTTCCCGTATCGCTAATTATGACAAACTTTACCTTGAGCCGAGCGGCTACAATCTATTTATCGAATATGATGATGCTCCTGGCGTTCTCGGAAAAATCACTGGCTTGCTTGGTGAAAAACATATCAACATTATGGATATTCGCGCGCCTCAGGATCTGAAGAACAACCGTTCGCTTGCTGTAATCAAAACCAATATGGAAGTGCCTAATATTCTGATCGAAAAAATTAAAGAAAACGCCAAGGCAATCAACGTTTTTAAATTCACCTGGACGGAGTAATTAAGCCGTCTTTTGTAGAAAAATGAACGTGATTTATGGGTTTAAAATATTGAGAATAATCCATATTTCCAGGAATGTATTCCTCGGTTGAGGTGATATATTAGTTTTTCTACAATCCGGAGAGATGGCTGAGTGGTCGAAGGCGGCGGTCTCGAAAACCGTTGTGCGGTCTCCGCACCGAGAGTTCAAATCTCTCTCTCTCCGCCATTTTTCTATTTAAATTCTTAATGCTTTATTTCAAGTCCATGAACCGATGCTTCAAGACGACTTAACTTAGTTCAGTGAATTAGCGCGCGCATAATGCGCGCGCGAATTTAAGAGTGCGAGTTATGACTTTTAATCATAAAAATATTGGTGTCGTGTTTATGTGTTTATGTGTTCATGTTCTGAAATTGGGGAACCTCGGGAATAGGGCGATATATCTTATGAAAACCATGAAATTTAATTCCCTGGCCACTGCCATATTGCATAAAAGCTATTACAGGAGTATATTTCCTTTTATTTTTTACGTAAGGAATTGATTGGTTTTATGGAAAACGAAGTAAAAAACATCTTGATAGGGATTGGTGAAGACCCTACTCGCGAAGGATTAATCGGTACGCCGGAACGCGTGACGAAAAGTCTCGAATATTTGACTCGAGGTTATCACCAGAATATTGACGAGGTCATAAATGGAGCGATTTTTACTGCTTCGTCTGACGATATGATCATTGTTAAAAATATTGAATTTTACAGTATGTGCGAACATCATATGCTCCCTTTTTTCGGGAAGTGCCATATTGGTTACATTCCAGAGGGCAAAATTATCGGAGTCAGCAAGCTGGCGCGATTAGTGGATATGTTTGCCCGGCGTTTGCAAATTCAGGAACGGCTCACTCACCAAGTGGCTCAGAGTATTATGGCTGTCCTTGGGAGCTCTGGCGCGGGCGTGGTGATGGAAGCGCAACATATGTGTATGCTGATGCGTGGCGTGGAAAAACAGAATTCGGTGATGACTACTTCAGCAATGCTCGGTAGTTTTCGCAAAGAAGCTAGTACGCGCGACGAATTCCTGACACTGATCAAGGATTGATGGATGCGCGTCTTAATTCAAAGAGTTAAAACGGGTTCAGTCACTATTGACGGCGTAGAAAAACGTAGCATTGGAGCAGGAATAGTTATTCTACTTGGAATTACTCACGGCGATACGATTAATGACGTTCGTTATCTGGTAGAAAAATCTGCTAATTTACGGATCTTTGAAGATACGCAAGGAAAAATGAACTTATCGCTGTCTGACATCGGCGGTGATGTTCTTATAATTTCGCAGTTCACACTTTACGGGAACTGTCAAAAAGGACGCCGTCCCGGATTTGAGGACGCAGCGCCCCCTGAATACGCAATTCCGCTGTACGAGAAATTTATTGAAGAATTCAAAAAAACCTCATTGCAAGTTGTTACCGGCGAGTTCGGTGCAACGATGCTGGTGGATATTCAAAACGACGGGCCAGTAACCTTGATGCTGGAATCGACGCAACGTTAACATTTAAAGTGAATTTATGAAAAAACGAATTGTTGTTCTTGGTTCAACCGGTTCTATCGGAGAAAACACCATGGCGGTGTTGCGTGCTTTGCCGGAACGTTTTGAAGTTTACGGTTTGGCAGCGGCAACTAACGCTGAACGTCTGGGACAGCAAGTTGCCGAATTCCATTGCCCACACGCGGTCATAGCGGATATCAATTTAGTTGATCAAGTAAAAAAACACGTTCCCGAGTGCCAAGTTACCTCCGGCACTGAAGCTTTGACCGAATTAGTCAGTTCTCCAGATGTCGATATTATTCTTTGCGCAATTGTTGGAACGGGTAGTTTATTACCAGTATTGCGAGCACTAGAACTCGGGAAAACGGTGGCATTGGCGAGTAAAGAGATTTTGGTAATGGCCGGAGAATTGGTGATGGCGGCGGCAAAACGAGGCGGCGGCAAAATTATTCCGGTGGACAGCGAACATAGTGCAATTTTTCAGTGTTTGCTTTCTGGCAATAATACTTTAGAGGCCAAACGTTTAATCTTAACCGCTAGCGGTGGCGCCTTTCGCGAAACCCCGCTGGCAGAACTGAAAAACGCAACAGTTAAACAAGCACTCAATCATCCAGCGTGGTCTATGGGACCTAAAGTTACGATTGATTCTGCAACGATGATGAACAAAGCACTGGAAGTTATCGAAGCGTATTTTTTGTTTGGCATTCCGTTCGAAAATATCGATGTGCTGGTTCATCCACAAGCAATTGTTCATTCGTTAGTCGAATTCACTGATGGTTGTGTAATTGCGCAGATGTCTGAACCCGATATGAGATTGCCAATCCAGTACGCTTTGACGTGGCCGGAACGCTGTAATGGCGGACTAAAGCGACTCAATCTGGCTGCTACTGGCTCGCTAGATTTTGCAAATCCGTGTCCCGAGCGTTATCCCGCTCTAGAGTTAGGATATACTGCGCTGAGGTGTGGCGGCACAATGCCTGCAGTGCTAAATGCCGCCAATGAAGCAGCGGTGGAACTGTTTCGCTCTGGTGAAATCGGCTACACTGATATTTGCAAAACCATCAAAAAAGTGATGGCGGAGCATTGCACTATCGCTGCACCGAATCTGGAACAGATTATGGCTGCGGACGCTTGGGCAAGAACAAAAGTAGAGGCTATGAAATTAGCGCGCGCATAATGCGCGCGTGAATTTATACAGCCCGCAAATACATTAAAGAAGCTTCAAAACTATTTGTAAAAATCGATTTTGACTGCATCTTAAAAGCTACTAATTAATGGAGATTATGGTTATGGACATTTTACGAATTGCAGGATCAGTATTGTTTCTGGTCTTTTTCTTTGGTTTTTGTATTTTTATTCACGAATTAGGGCATTTTTTGGCCGCTAAATGGCGCGGACTGCATATTATCGCATTTTCGCTCGGATTCAGAAAATTTTGGTCGAAAAAGATCAATGGAGTAGAATATCGTCTCGGGTATTTACCATTTGGCGGTTATGTTGAGTTGCCACAGGTGGATAGCACTGGAGTTCCTAAAGATGAAAACGGCAATGAACTACCAGAAATCAAACCTATAGATCGCATTTACACCGCTGTTGCAGGTCCGTTGTTCAACGTCTTATTCGGTTTGACCCTTGGGTGTTTAGTTTGGTGGTTCGGTATTCCGCAGGATTCACCGAAAATGAACACAGTAACAGTCAGCCGTATCGATACTGCCGGCCCTGAATATGCTGCAGGATTGCGCGGTGGCGATAAAATTTACAAACTAAATGGCAACACTTTTAATTCAACCTGGAACGAATTCGTACAGCACACAATGTTGGCGGTTGGCGACATTACGTTGGATATCGAGCGCGGAAAAGAGAAGAAACAAGTTCAATATACTCCAGCCCCCGGCAGTCCTTTTGCTAACGCTGAATTGCAGCGCGAAAAAATCGCATATCCATTCTTTGTTCCACAAATTCCGATCACGCTGTTTCCTGAAAAAGATTCACCAGCGGCCAAGGCGGGGATTGAGCGCGGCGACGTCGTGCTGGAGATTAATGCAAAACCGGCATTCAGTCTTGAAGATTTTCAAAATCAGATTGACATGTTGTTCGGCGAGCCATTTGATATAAAAGTGAAGCGTGGCGAAGAAATTGTCCTTATCAAAGGGATCAAACCTGAGATATATGATGTCCCAGGGATGAAACCAGATTATAAATGCGGTTTCGTTTATGCTCGAGAGGATGTTCCAGTTCGAATCGTGGAGACTTTGCCTGGTATGCCAGCCGATAAAGCCGGTTTGAAAGCTGGTGACCTCGTCACAAAACTCAACGGAGTTAGGCTTCAAAAACCGCATGAGCTGGCGGAATCGATTATTACAGGCAACGGGGCAGCGTTGAACCTGGAAATTTTACGCGATGGAAAAGCCCTTGAACTAACGATGACGCCACTCGAGTTCAAATATTATACTATCGGCGCAGAAACTGCGATTTATAACTATCCTACTCCGTTTCAGCAGTTCGCTTATACGGTGGATCTGAGCTATAAATCATTACGCGGAATCTTTTTTGGATTGGCGAAAAAAGCTGGGCTGACTGAAAGTGGTAGCACCATCGGTTTCCGCAATCTAAGTGGTCCGCTGGGCATGGGGCGCATATTGTTCGTCTCAGTTTATCGTGGTTCGTTTATGTACGGTATTTATTTTGTGGTAATTATCTCATTTGCGCTGGCAATTTTTAATATTTTGCCATTGCCAGTGTTGGATGGTGGACATACCATGTTGGCGTTATTAGAAATTATTTTTCGGAGAAAAGTGCCAGAAGTTGTGATTAGATACATCAGTTACTGCTTTGTTACGTTGCTGGTCGGCTTGATGGTCTTCGTAACCCTTATGGATATCCAGCGAATGTTGCCGACGAAATCAAACCCCAGCGATTATTCACAACTAAAACTGGAAGATGCTAATGTTCCTGCGACACCAGACACGCCAGATACAGATAAATAATCTCAAAATTGGCGGCGGCGCACCGGTCAGCATTCAATCGATGACCAATACCCGCACCGCTGATGGCGCAGCAACTCTAACTCAAATTAGAGAATTGGCAGCGTTGGGCTGTGAAATTATTCGGGTTGCCGTTCCCGATCAAAAAGCTATTATTGCCTTGCCGGAAATTATCTCTGGCAGTCCAATCCCAGTCATTGCTGACATTCATTTTGATTATCGTCTGGCCTTAGCTTCGATTAAAGCAGGAATCCACGCGATTCGCATCAATCCTGGCAATATTGGCAAACCAGAATATGTGCAAATGGTTGCCGAAAAAGCTGGAGAAGCCGGAATTCCACTTCGAGTTGGTGCTAACTCTGGAAGTTTATCCGAACAATTTCAACATCAGCCATTGCCATTGGCTCTGGTTAATTCTGCGCTCGAGCAATGTCATATCCTCGAAAATTTTGGTTTTTACAACATCAAAGTTTCTCTAAAAGCCTCGAATGTCGCGGCTACCGTTGAAGCTTACGAAAAGTTTTCGCAACAAAGCGATTATCCATTACATGTCGGCGTCACTGAGGCGGGAACGCCACGAAGTGGCATCGTCAAATCGGCAGTCGGTATTGGGGCATTACTGCTTCGTGGTATTGGCGACACTATCCGAGTCAGTTTAACTGCGCCACCACACGATGAAATCGCACCTGCACGGCAAATTCTTGAAGCTGTCGGTTTGCGCTGCGCTGCTCCGGAAATCGTCTCATGTCCCACCTGCGGCCGCACCGAAATAAAGTTGATTGAACTGACTGAACGTGTCGAAAATCTCATTGCTGAAACAAAATCGGCTGGGCGTAAAATAAACTTAAAAAAAATTGCGGTGATGGGTTGCGTGGTCAACGGTCCAGGAGAAGCGCGCGATGCGGATTTAGGTATTGCCGGCGGCAAAGGGAAAATAGTGTTATTTGAACATGGCAAGATTATCGGTACATTCTCCGAAACTGAAGGTTTCGCAAAGTTTCGCGAACTTATTTTGCAAAGCAGCGATTAAGAATTTTTTAACCACGAAAAATACGAAAAGAAACGAGGATTTTTAACCACTAATGGACACCAATAAACACTAATAATGCGACGCAAATTAAGAATTAAAGTTATAGTGTTTTGGGCGCGGACGTAGTGGACTTGGTGGACGGAGTGGACTTGGTGGACAAAAAATCCTCTCTCCCTTTTCGTGCTTTTAGTACCTTTCGTGGTTAATTCCCAACTCTCCAACTCTCCA
>DLIO01000037.1:18104-25977 GCA_002483765.1 Lentisphaeria bacterium UBA7640
CAACTCTCCAACTCTCCAACTCGGTCTATTCTAGATAGAGTTCCCGGAGTTTTTCCACATCGGCATTCAGGTGTGCGGCTAGATAATTTTCAACTCCACCAAATTCAGTGTTGATGGTTTCAAATGCGGCACCAAGATATTTTTGGCGGGTCTCCAATAATGGCGCTAAAATTGGATTGTTTTGAATGAATTCTTCATATTTTGGACGGATATAAATAGCTGACAACTGATAGTCGGTCATAATAACCTCACGATCAACGCCGAGTGCGGATAGTAACAGTGCCGCTGCATAACCTGTGCGATCTTTTCCAGCTGAACAGTGGAAAAATAGTGGGCCAGTGCTGGCGTTAGCTGCAATGTGCAAAAATTGTCTGAATACTGCTTGAAAATCCCGTACCAAACTGATATTGACATTCACCATTAATTCAGAAGAATCGTCATCCTCAATATTTATAATGTCTAAAATATTGCCAACTTGAATTTCCAAACCGATATAATTTTGAACGTTTTCAGGAAATTGATTGGGTGCGGAAAGTTTTTCCTGTTCATCACGGAAATCAATAATTGTTTGTAGCGGAATTTCCGCCAATTTGGCTAGATCTTTTTTAGTCGCGTGATGTAAATCATCGCCACGAAACAGCACTCCACTTTTTACGGTTCGTCCATCAATCCCAGTATAACCACCGAGATCGCGCAAATTATAAAAACCTTCACCTTCAATCAAAAAATTACCACGCATAAAATATCACTCCTGAACTTTATGCTAACTCTATACTCTTCAGTGCATAAAATCAAATCCCCAAATCAAAAGGATCAAATTTCCATCCCTAATTATCGTGATAATATTTCGACCTGATTTTATGGAATGTTTTTATAGTGCGCAGGCATCTCGACTTGATACTTGAGGCAGTTTGAATTTGGCCTCGGTCATTTGTGCTTAGTTGAGTATTCTACTACGGCGGAAACTATGCGCTGCAACATTGCGTTATCACTTCCGCCCATGCTGTAGTCGCCGGTAATCGCATTCGCCTTGGCGTAGAATTTTGGTGAGGCAATTATAGTCTTCTTCTGTTGATCAAAAAAATCGACCTGTAAAAGCACTGCCGAATCGCCAGCAATCGCGCCAGCCCAAGCACGCTTTCCACCACTAATAAATTTAATGGCGAGGATCTGCGGTTTGATTACCAGTGCTTTTCCTGCATTGTTTTTTTGACTGTTGAGTTGTGGGAATACGGTTTTGAGCCTTTGATTCATAACTTCGTCGATTTTATTGACGGCCTTCCGGTTGGAGACATTATCGCCATATTTCGGCTCAACCACCGAAGATTCTAAGGTGATGTTGGTGAAATTACCGAGTTTTTCGGTGGGAGGAACATTGGCTTCATTTGGCGGATGGATATTGGTCGCACAGCCCGAGAAAAGCGACATTCCCATAATTACAGCGACAAATAAAACCATTCTTTTTTCCATCATTAGTTCCTCCAAGGTTAAAGTTGAAATCAACTGTTTTTTTAGAACAAGACTGGTTGAATAGTTTTTGCTTCTTCGGTTTCCGCTTTGTAGGAATTGCGATTTTCGCGGGTTCGATTCTGACGACGATGATGTTTTTCGGCCAACACCGGTTCACCGGTGTTGTTGATGGCACTGTTTTCGAGGTTTTCCAGAATCTCTTTCGAACGCTCAATAACTGCAGCGGGCAGCCCTGCCAGTTTAGCAACATGAATCCCGTAACTTTTATCGGTGCCACCGGGAACAATTTGGCGTAAAAATATAATTTGGTCGCCATATTCTTTGACTGCGACGTTATAGTTTTTTACTCCACGTTTGGAGATGGCTAGTTCGGTTAACTCGTGATAATGAGTGGCAAATTGAGTGCGAGCGCGGCTACCAGGATTGTCGTGGAGAAATTCCGCCACAGCCCAAGCGATGCTCAATCCGTCAAAAGTGCTAGTGCCACGTCCGATTTCATCTAAGATTACCAGACTTTTATCGGTAGCATGATTTAGAATATTGGCAGTTTCGACCATTTCCACCATAAAGGTACTTTGTCCGCGAGCAATATCATCGGCCGCTCCGACGCGTGTGAAGATTCGATCTACTAACCCGATAACGGCATTTTCTGCGGGAATAAACGAGCCCATTTGTGCCATCAGAGTCAATAATGCGGTTTGCCGAATATAGGTCGATTTCCCTGCCATATTTGGGCCGGTGATAATCATCATACGATTTTCCTGACCATCCAACACAACATCGTTGGGGACAAAACGTTCGTTCTTCATCGCGGCATCGAGCACTGGATGGCGTCCAGCGCGAATATATAACGTGTTGTCATCGCGAATGGTCGGACGGACATAACCGTGACGTCGGGCGCAATCAGCCAGCGCGCAAAGCACATCGACCGTAGCTACTGCAACGGCAATATCTTGAATTGAAGTGGTAAACTGCAACGCATATTCACGAATTTGCTGAAAAAGTTCATATTCAAGTGCTTTGGATTTTTCTTCCGCTCCGAGGATTTTGCTTTCTAGTTCTTTGAGTTCAGGCGTGATAAAACGTTCCGCATTGACTAAGGTCTGTTTACGAATATAATCTTCCGGTACCATCGTGAGGTTGGATTTGCTGATCTCAATATAGTAGCCGAATACTTTGTTGTAACGGATTTTTAGTGATCTGATACCGCTGCGTTCCTGTTCGCGCAACTGAATCTCGCCCAGACAATTCTTGCCATCGCGTGCCCAACGGCGCAATTCGTCCAATTCCGCGCTGAAACCCTCGCTAATGATGCCGCCGTCGTTTAGGGTCGCTGGAGGTTCTTCAGCAATGGCGGTACGAATACGAGAAGCTAATTCTGGTTCCGAACGTAGTTGTTCTCTCAGTTTATTCAGGAGCGGAATGTCAAAATTAGCGAGTAAACCGCTGACTTCTGGAACGGCTTCAAGGCTGTTGGCAAGTGCCAGCAGATCGCGAGCGTTGGCACTGCCGATATTTAAGCGCCCAACAATTCGTTCCAAGTCGCGCACAATCCCTATTATGTCCATAATTTCCGCTAGGGTCAAAGGATCATCTTTGAGCGCTTCGACGGCACCAAGCCGTCCACAGATTTTTTCCCGGTTGAAAAGTGGGCGAACAATCCATTCACGCATCAAACGGCTCCCCATCGGGGTTCTAGTTTGGTTAAGAACATAAAGCAAGGTACTTTCGCGATTCCCGAACATCGGTTCGACCAATTCGAGATTCCTTTGTGAAACTGAATCCAGCATCATAAAGTCGCCATTTTGGCGAGTGCTTAGTTTACTAATATGACCTGCGGACTGTTTAAGGTTTTCGACAGCGTAATGAAGAACAGCGCCAGCGGCGCAGACTGCCAAATCCAAACCACGACAACCGAATCCTTCCAGAGTGGCAGTTTTAAATTGGCGTTTGAGTAATTTTTCGGCGTATTCTGTAGCAAAAATCCAGTC
Source organism: Lentisphaeria bacterium UBA7640 (assembly GCA_002483765.1). Taxonomy (GTDB): domain Bacteria; phylum Verrucomicrobiota; class Lentisphaeria; order Victivallales; family Victivallaceae; genus UBA7640. The sequence goes on from DLIO01000037.1 coordinate 21,566, forward strand.
TGGCAATGAAGTCCACAGCATTTTTCTGGTAAAATCTTCTGGTTTCCCCGATTTGGTATTCCATGCTTCATGGATTGACTCCGAGATCAGGCATTCGCGCGCGCCAAGGCGGTTAAGTTCGGTTTCGACAGCCGCGGCGCTATCCAGTTCAATAACACTGAATTCGCCGGTGCTGATATCCAATGAAGCGAGCCCGAAACGTTCTTTACCGACAGCCAAAGCTGCCAAAAAATTGTTTGCTTCCGGATTTAAAGCTGAAGCATCGGTCACAGTGCCTGGTGTAATAATTCTGGTAACTTCACGTTTAACAATGCCCTGTGCAGTGCGCGGATCTTCGACCTGTTCAGCGATAGCGACTTTAACCCCAGCGGCAATTAATTTGGGGAGATGTGCATCCAACGCGTGCCATGGAAAACCAGCCATCGGGTATCCTTGCCGTTGGGTTAGCGTAATATCTAGTATTCTACTAGCTTTTTCAGCATCTTCGAAAAACAATTCATAAAAGTCGCCAAGACGAAACAGCAGAAGCGCATCGGCGGGGATCTCCTCCTTGACCGCGCTGTACTGTTTCATCATTGGTGTTAAAGCAATATTAGACATCATTTACCTGAAATTATGTTATAAATCATAACTTCTAAGATAGCCATTTGCGTCGAATTTACTAATACTGCAAGCATTTTTTGATAAATAAACTTTAAAATTAAGCAGGTTTTGTTAAGGTTCAGATTCAAAGTTGCAGAATTCTGCTATGCGGTGTATATTTTATTCTGTTTTGATTACTAGTTTTTGAATCTATTTTATCACATGGAGGGGATTATGCGGAAACACACTATTTCAGTTTTGGTCGAAAATAAATTTGGAGTTTTGGCGCGCGTTGCCGGATTATTCAGCGGCCGCGGCTATAACATTTGTTCGCTCACGGTTAACGAAACTCACAATCCAAAGCTTTCGCAAATGACCATCGTCACCTCTGGGGATGAAGCGGTACTCGAACAGATCGGCAAACAGCTCAATAAATTGGTTGATGTAATCTCTGTTAATGATCTGACCGGTAGCAACTTTATTGAAAGTGAAATGGCCCTACTCAAAATCAAGGCCAATAATTTTGAATTACGTTCAAAAGTCATGCAGTTGGTCGATATTTTCAAAGGACGGATCGTTATGGTCAATACTGAAGAGATTGGTATTGAAATCCATGGTAATGCCGAAAAAATCGATAATTTTATTGGGTTACTCGGCGAATTTGAGGTTCTAGAAACCGCGCGTTCCGGACGGGTTGCGATTTCTCGCGATATCGGTTCAACCCAAGTAGAAGATTTGGATTAAATCGCAGATGTCGGACGAAAACGAAAATCTGCCAGCAGAACTGCGTTTGAAATTATTGGAAGCGGAAAAAGACGCCGCGCCGGATTATCCAAACTGGAAACGTGGCTTTAAATATGGCATAACTGCGCTAATTATTGGCGCTTTGGTTGCCCCGTTTATGACGCTGGTATTGCCACAAAAATCTTTGGCAGCGTGGGGTTACACTCTTTTTACGATATTTTCAATCGCGTTATTAATATTTGCTGGAGGCGCGTTTCGTCCAGCGGTAAGTAAAAAAAATACCAACGATGGCGAGTGATCCGCCCGTAATTATTCGTTTTGATCATGGCACGCTTTTAGTATCTGCAACGCCGGGTCAGGTCTTTCCAATCATCAAATTTCTGAAATATGATGAGCGGGTTCGCTTTTACCGCGCACCGGCTTGGCAATATGCGCCATTGATTCTAACCTTAATCCGAGCTAAAATCCCTTTTGAGGATCACGCCAAAGATTTTCTACCGCTTGAACTGGCTTTTCGCTCCACATTCACCCCGCGACCGCACCAACATGAGGCGTTAAAGCATTGGCGCGATTCGGGCGGACGCGGTTTAGTGGTTATGCCCACTGGTTCGGGAAAAACTTTCATGGCGGCGATGGCGATGGCGGCGATTAAACGCCCAACTTTGGTTTTGGCTCCAACTATTGATCTTATGCAGCAATGGGCAACCGTGCTGGAGCGTCTTTTTGGCATTGAAGTTGGAATGCTTGGCGGTGGTTCCCGCAATATTCTTTCGGTGACCGTCAGCACTTATGATTCAGCAGTTTTGAATATGGAATTTATCGGAAATCGGTTTGGTTTCATAATTTTTGATGAATGTCATCATCTACCAGGAGCGGTGAACCGCACTGCTGCGCAAATGTCAATTGCACCGTGGCGACTAGGTTTGAGCGCAACGCCAGAACGGGACGACGATGGTGATTTGATTTTAGATGAATTAGTCGGACCACAAGTTTATCGAATCGAAATAGATGAACTTGAGGGCGATATTCTGGCTCCCTACCGAACCATCCGTTTTGAATTAGCACTTGATCCTGACGAAGAAACCGAATACACACTAGCTCACGCAATTTATAAAGATTTTTTACAACGTAGTATGATCAGCTTCGAGCGCAAAAGTGATTGGAGTCGTTTTGTCGGTTTATGTGCGCGTTCAGCTGAAGGCAGACGCGCGTTCGAGGCTTATTTGACGCAACGGCGTATTGCCCGTGGTGGCAAAGCCAAATTCCGCAAAACTTGGGAACTGATCCGACAACACCGCAACGACCGCATTATCATTTTTACTGCAGAAAACGAAACGGCTTATCATTTAGGTGAGGAGTTTTTGATGCCAGTGATCACCCATCGCACAAAAGCTGCCGAGCGTAAGGAGATGCTGGATAGATTCCGTTCCGGCGAATATCCAGTTTTAATTACTAGTCGCGTGCTGAATGAGGGTGTTGACGTCCCCGAAGCTGGCGTCGGTATCGTAGTTTCCGGTAGCGGCAGTGTTCGCGAACACGTCCAGCGTTTAGGCCGTATTTTGCGTGCAGGCGAGGGCAAAAAAGCTGTTTTATACGAGTTAATCAGTCTTGGTACCAGCGAAGTCAATGTCAGCCGGCGGCGGCGCGAACATCGCGCCTATCAGCGTAGTTGGAGGAAATAGTAATGTTATCGAAAAACCTACTTAAATTTCGGCGCACTGGCGAAACGATCAAGCCAGTCTTTATCGATGTTGAAGATGCAGAAAACCTTGAATTGGCTCAACAGTTTTTAGAACTTTACCGATTGCCGGAAAATCCCAAGAAAGCACTGACGCGAGGTGAACTTGAGGAGTTAGCTTTGCCACTGTTAAAAGGGCATCGTGATCTGAAATTTTCTGGCGGGCTACATAAACTGACCCTAGATCGCTGTGATTTTGCGGCTCCGCGCGACCTTGATTATCCAGAATTGCGACAAAAATTGTTTACTGCGGGAGCAATGGCATTGCGCAACGAATTGCCCGAAGATGTGGCATTTTATCGTGCTGAATTGCTGAAGCAATGCCCCGATGCTGGCGACGGCACGGGAATTTACCAGGATTTGCCACAAAATGAGAAGCTGTGTCGTTCGCATCGTTTATTTCCAAAAGAACTATTGCAGCGTCTGAATTGTGGACAAGTTCAATCGTTGTTGCTTTATTCATCCGAACTTAATCTGCGTATTGAGGAACGCAATCCTGCGACAGTGCGGAGATTGTTCAAATATCTTAAGTTTTTCCGTTTATTGGCAGAAACAATCCAACTGCCGATGACTAAAAAAGAGCGTCGCGATGGCACGCTGTTTCGCTTCGAGATGCAGATCAGCGGGCCGGCCAGTTTGTTCGAAAATACACGAAAATACGCTCTGCAATTAGCTAGCTTTTTCCCTGCGGTTTGTGATTTGACAAAATGGACGCTGAACGCTGAAATTGAGCTCGATGGACGAAAATCGCGGTTGCGCCTTAATCAGGACGCTGGTTTGGTCGGTCATTACCGAAATTTCAGTGCTTATGTGCCAGAAGAGATTACGATGTTTCACCGGCTTTTTCGCGAAAAATCCGCGGAATGGCAGATTGTCGGTGAATCACCATTTTTTAACTTCGGCAATCAAGAACTGATTTTTCCGGATTTAAGTTTTCGCTCCAACGATGCCGAACGCGAGATTCATCTGGAGCTTTTTCATCGCTGGCATTCGACCCAGTTATTGCGTCGATTAGAAACAATGAAAGCCAATCCGGAAACTCCATTATTAGTTGGCGTTGACCGCAGTTTGTCGAGGCGACCAGACATCAAGGCGGCACTTGATGGTTCCGAGTTTTTTCAGAATAAAGGCTTTCTATTTCGCGATTTTCCCGGAGTTGAGCGCGTTACCAAACTACTTAACTCGGTGTCTTAACTAGCGCGCGCATTATGCGCGCGCGAGTTTAAACACAAAGTTACATAATATTTTAATCCTACCGTTATTAAAAGTCGTTATAATTTGAAATACAGAAAGCATCACTTAAACTGTCTTCATGGCATATTTTTTAGGTTCTTCTGCATTTGATGTA
>DLIO01000014.1:0-6540 GCA_002483765.1 Lentisphaeria bacterium UBA7640
GTTTACTTTTTCAATTGACCTTTAAGTTTTAAGTTTTAAGGGTTAAGTTTTAAGGGTTAAGTTTTAAGGGTTTGGGAACACGGCTGTACGCGTTGTAAATACCAGTCTGAATTGGCGCGCGCATTATGCGCGCGCTAATTATAATAACCAGTTATAAAGAATTATGCCATAAACAAAGATGCATAATGTTTATCGATATATTCGGTAATACCCTATATGGTCGAGGTTTAGTCGATGAAAGCAAAGATTTTATGCTTTGTGAAATTCGGATGCGGACGCCGCGCTCATTCGACATGGTAAAATATGTCCGCGCTCCATAACCATGCCACACGATGGAATGAATATCAAAATGATCTTGTCTTTGAAAAACACAGCCAGGAATGCCTGTATTACTTTTGCGTGAGACTTTTTTGTCTTGTTCCCTTTCCGTGCTTTTTGCGTGGGACTTCTGGAAACTACTGAGCAAGCAATTCTTGAAGTATTTTATCGGGAACTGCTTTTACCCAGCACAAATAGTATGATAATGTCAATGGATATTTTTCCGAATCCAGAGTAAAGCCATCTACCTTGAGAAATTTAATGCTAAGTTCTGGGCGGAGAGCGCGGAGAGCGCAGGTCATTGCGTGATGACGTCCAGAAGCAATAATCAGCGGTTCCAGCGCCGTGCTGCAAGCATAAACATCTTTCGCTGGCACTTGATGATTTAAAAGTAGCCGAGAAAAAGTAAACCAGCCGGGAACGCCCTCCCCTGGAGCGGCTTTGTCAATCATGTAACCAGTTTCGTTAAAATCACGCCAAGCGATAGTTTTACCACCAAAAACCTCGCGCAATGCTTTAAGCGAAATATTATCAACGCGATTGGTCAAATAAACTGCGACTGCTAAGGTTTCAACGCCATATTGTGCCGATTGCAGCTTTTTTACTTTTTTCTTTAATTCAGGTAGATTATCGGAACCACATATAATAAAATCAATGTTACCGTTGGCAAGGGCTGTGCCGGCATCCGCGGTCGAAGCATTGACGATTTCATATTGTGTCGCGTCAGGAGCCAATGCCAACTTCATCACCGTTCGCCGTAAATTCGGTTCATTGCCAAGCGTGTCGTAAATACGAATCGTTTCTACGGCAAAAGTGCTATACGAAAAACATAAAAATAGATAAAACAGATATCTCATGAAACCGGCTCCAAGTTATAAAACATAAATAGCAAAATTGAAAAATAGCGTGAAACCTTTTTTTTTCAATCTGCTAGGCTTTTTAAAAATGGGAGAAAACTACTTTCATTTTATCACGTTTAAAAAACATTCTTACTTTTTTGATGATTTTCTTGTTTTCAGATTGGCAAATCTTAAGTTTTTGACTATATTAATTGTTTGATTTTATAAACAAACCTAACAGTGAGGTATAATTATGGCACATAAGAAGGGGCAATCAAGCTCAAGAAACGGTCGTGACAGCAAGCCGAAGATGCTTGGAGTTAAAGCATACGGTGGCGAATACGTAACCGCCGGTAGTATCATCGTGCGTCAGCGCGGCACTAAATTTCATCCTGGCAAGAATGTCGGATGTGGCAGGGATTTCACGCTCTTTGCACTCTGCGAAGGAACAGTAGAATTTTCTAACGCCAGCAAAAAAGTGAATATTGTTCCAGCAGCGGTCTGAACCGAAATAAATATTCATAAAGGCCCGGTTTTGTCCGGGCTTTTTTTTTAGGTATAAATGGTATGTTTGTCGATAAAGTAAAAATCAAAGTCAAAGGCGGCGACGGCGGCAACGGTTGTTGCAGCTTTCGACGTGAAAAATTTATTCCCAAAGGTGGCCCCGATGGCGGTGACGGCGGGGATGGCGGTAGCGTTATCCTTGAAGCGTCTGAAAATGAACAAAGCTTAGTTGATTTGTCATTTATTCGTCATCATGAAGCGGGTCGCGGCGCGCCGGGCAAAGGAAAGGACATGATTGGCAAAAAAGGCAACAATATCATCTTAAAAATCCCAGTGGGAACCACCGTTATTAATGCTGAAACCGGTGAATTCATTGTCGACATGGACACTGGTGGCAAACGATTTGTGATTGCTAACGGTGGTAGTGGTGGCTGGGGAAACCCCCGTTTTGCGACCAGTACCAATCGTGCTCCAAGACGTTGCAATCCTGGAACGCCTGGCGAAGAGTTATTAATTGAACTTGAGCTAAAAACTATTGCTGACGCAGGCTTGGTAGGATATCCTAACGCAGGCAAGTCAACTTTATTAGGAGCGATTTCAGCGGCGCGTCCCAAGATTGCGCCATATCCATTCACAACCTTACGTCCAGTGGTCGGAGTAGTCGATTATCCCGATTTTTTCCGTATGACCATCGCTGACATTCCTGGTTTAGTTGACGGCGCAAGTAAAAACATCGGACTTGGTCACGAGTTTTTGCGTCATATCGAACGGACTGGAGTTTTGATTTACGTGCTGGATATGAGTGGTATTGACGGGCGTAAACCATGGGATGATTTCATCTCCTTAAAAAAAGAGTTAAATCTTTATCAAAAGGGTCTGTCATTACGCGGTGGAATTATCGTCGCCAATAAAATGGATATGCCAGAAAGCGAAGAAAATCTAGAACAATTCAAAAAAGAATTTCCTTCATTACGACTCCCGATCATTGAAATATCCGCGGCGTTGAATGAAAATATTGACGTGTTATCAAAGAAAATTCGCGCTAAAGTTGAAATCGCTAGGCGCAAAGCTAAAGCTGATATTTCATAAATTAGATTCTAAAATTAGCGCGCGCATTATGCGCGCTCGAATTTGAGTGCTGATATTTCAGCTGTTTACAATATTCCGACGTTGATTTTCCGTGACATAGATGTAGATTATGCGTCTCACAATTAATTAAAACATTATTTCAGAAATTTAGTATATCGAATTATGGCAAAAAAACAGATAAAAGCAGATAAATCAGAAGCAGTTGAGTCCCAGGAAGTCAAAAAAAACATGAGTTCTAAACCCGTAAAAGCTAGCAACACAACTACTGCGTTGATCAAGAGAAGCGAAGCAAAAGTCGCTAAGAATGCCTCAGATAAAGCTAAGGCGGAGACAAAGCCCAAAAGCCCTAAAGCCTCCACAAAAAAAATGCCAGCAAAGAAAGTTGAAAGCACAACCTCAGCGAAGAAAGTTGCCACGGTTATAGAAAAGAAAACATCAAAAATAGTTCCTGAACCGGAAGCTGTTGTGAAAAAAACATCGAAAACTGCGATTGTCAAAGCTGAAGAAATAGAAACGACGCAACTGCCAACTAAAGACAAGAAAACCTCAACATCAGCCGTACCCACCAAAACCGCTTCAAAAAAGAACGCTGATGTGAAAGTTTCGCAGAAAAAGACTTCGAAGAAAACTGCCAAAAAATTACAAATTGATGATGATGACGACGATGATAACGTCGACGACAGTATCGAAGAATTGGATTTTGACGATGAAGGCGATGTAAAAAAAGATACTGAACGCCGTCCGAAAGTCCGTAAAAAAACCATGGATGCCGCAGAACGCGATAAAGCACGACGAAGCCAGGATGAAGTCGCCAGCGCCGTTCCGAGAAATGACACCATGAAGACCTATATGCAGGATATCGGCCAAATCTCGCTGGTTACAGTTAAAGAAGAAGTTGAACTTGCGAAAAAAATTCACGGCGATGATCCGTTAGCCTACGAAGAAGCCCGAGCTGTCCTTATCAAAGCCAACCTGCGTTTAGTAGTTAAAATCGCACACGATTTCAAAGGAATAGGTTTACCACTTTTAGATTTAATCTCGGAAGGCAATATCGGTTTAATGCGGGCTGTCGAAAAATTTGATCCAGCCAAAGGCGCCAAATTCAGTTCCTATGCTGCTTGGTGGATTAAACAATCCATGCGCCGTGCATTGGCCAATCAAAGTCGCACAATTAGAATTCCCGTACAATCCGCCAGCAAAATCAATCGCATTAAATCGGTAAGAATGAAACTTACTGAAGAGTTAGGACGCGAACCAACCGATGCTGAGATCGCTGGTCATCTGGACTTTAGCGAAAGAACAGTAGCGGGACTTCGGCTTGCAGAACTGCGCACATTTTCACTTCATGACCCGATTCAACAGGGCGAAGATGGCGAATTTCAAGATATTATTCCAGACCGCGGCGCAACGACTCCAGATCAGATCATGGCCGATGTTGAATCGCTGGGACGCCTGAAAGTATTGATCGAAGAACTTGATGACCGTGAAAAAACGATTCTGAAAATGCGTTTCGGATTGGATGGCACTCGTCCAAAAACACTGGAAGAGGTTAGTCAAGAAATTGGCCGAACCCGTGAACGCGTACGCCAGATCCAAAATCAAGCGTTATCTAAATTAAAAATGTTGATGGCTGATGAGGCCGGATTCGCTACAGACTAAACCAAACAACCGGCTATTTTGCGCCGGTTATTAAAATAATTAAATTCCGAATAAGGGGGTGAAACACTATGGATACTGAAGTCCGCGTAAAAAAAGGCGAGGCTATTGATCGCGCATTGCGTCGGTTGAAGAAAAAACTCGACAAAGAAGGAACTCTGAAAGAACTTCGCAATCGTAAACATTACGAGAAACCAAGCGAAGTAAAGCGCAAAGCAGCACAGCACCGCCACTAATTCAGGCAGTCTCCCCCAGAAAAGCGTCCCATCATCGGGACGCTTTTTTGTTTTAATTGGAATGAACATTATTTCTGGGCTATAGTTACCTACTTAATCAATCTTTAATCTGGAAATATATAAATACCATGAATGATAAAATTTGGAATGTCAGCGAAGTAAATGCGGTGGTCAGAGAACTGCTTGAAAACAGCATGATGCCGTTCTGGCTGCGTGGCGAAATCGGAACTCTCAGCATACAGCGTTCAGGTCATGTTTATATCACCTTGAAAGATCAACGCTCCCAAGTCAGAGGCGTTTTTTTTAGTGGCGCCAATGTCATGAAACGTCTGCGTTTAGGTATCGGCTCCGAGGTAGAGGTCTTCGGTCAATTGACCGTTTACGAAGTACGTGGGGAATATCAATTTAGCGTGCGCTCAATCCGACCCGTCGGTTTCGGTGACTTACAACGGCGTTTCGAGGAGCTAAAAAAACGTTTATCTGCCGAAGGACTGTTCGACAGTGACCGCAAAAAAACGATCCCATTACTACCGCGTTGTGTTGGAGTGATAACATCGCCAGATGGCGCTGCAATTCGGGATTTCCTGCAAATTGCTCAACGACGATTCCCCGGCTTGCCAGTTCGCATCTATCCAGCGCCAGTACAAGGTGCCGATGCCGCTGCAAAATTGGTCAAAGGGATTGAGTTTTTCAACCGTACCGGCTGCGCAGATGTGCTTGTCTTAACTCGCGGTGGTGGCAGCATGGAAGATTTATGGCCGTTTAATGAAGAAATTTTAGTTCGTGCAGTTGCGGCTAGTGCTATTCCAGTTATCAGCGCGATTGGCCACGAAATCGATTTTACATTGTGTGACTTTGTCTCAGATTTACGAGCTCCGACCCCTTCAGCGGCGGCCGAATTAGTAGCCGCCAATCGTGAAGAACTACAACAGCGTCTCAGTCGAATCGAAAAAGATCTGTTTTCAGGGGTAACAACCTTGCGTCAGGATTTGCGCCATCGTCTGGAAAAAGCCGCCAATAGTTTTGTTTTTCGCGAACCAATTCACATGGTACGGCAGAAACAGCAACAACTGGACGAATTCGATGGCAATATGCGTGCGGCCATCCATCAAACCGCTCATGAAGCTGAACGCAGATACGCTACAGTTGACACAAGACTGCAGATGTTGTCACCAAGGAATCTGTTGCGCGAAAAACTAACAACAGTAAATCAAGCTCAAGAACGCCTCGCCATATATGCTCAGCGCGCATCAACCGCATTTAAAAGCCGCTTGGAACACACGCAGTATGCTCTAGAAAACCTCGACCCATCACGCGTTTTACAGCGCGGATATGCGATTGTTAGTCATCAAAACAATATCATTACCGATCCTGCCGACATCCCCTCAGACGCGATTCTAGATATTCGCTTAGCACATGGTAAAATCAGTGCTAAAAAAATCAACTAAGAACACATCTCCAATCGGACTTGCAAGTTTCAAAATAATTTGCTGCCAGCGGTTAAATTCGAACGCGCATAATGCACGAGAGAATTTCAAGACTGCCAGGTTTGCACTTTCACACCAAATAAATTCAACGAAGAAAAGGTGCCATCCTTGACTTATTCCGATTGTGCTGTATAATCTTTAACAGGAAGCAGGTTAATCTCTGAATAAGATTTCATCGGGTCCGCAAGGACTTAAATTAAATATTACGTAGAGTAATACACCTGCTTCCTTTCCTATTACTACCATTCAGCATTAAGCCCTCCCCTGAATTAGCCCAAAAGTCAGTTTTAATACTTTTCGAGACTCAAACCTAAATTTTCTCACAAAAATCACAATATCTTTCCTTTGTGTGCTTTGCGCCTTTTTTGTATTCTCAGTGGTTAACTCCCCAACTCCCCAACTCTCCAACTC
>DLIO01000014.1:6863-15783 GCA_002483765.1 Lentisphaeria bacterium UBA7640
ACTCTCCAACTCCCCAACTCTCCCTTCCGGGCTATAATTTCACCGTGTAGGTATTGACTTTGGGCAGACATTGCTTTATCTTAAGAACTTTACTATTAACAAAGATTAAGGGAAAATTATGGCAGATTTCAATAATAGTTATCAACAGTATCGTGGCATGACTATTCATGATACCAACGCAATTACGATAAGTTTCATCAATCGAGTTTATGGTTGGATGTGCGGCGGCTTACTTTTAACCGCTCTCGGGGCGTATGCAGTCATTGCAAGTCCTGACCTTCAACGTATTGTCTTCAAAACTCCCGGTGTATTTTTATTACTAATTATCTTGACCTTCGGCTTAGTCATCGGGCTTTCTTGGGGCATTAACAAAATGAATGCGACAATGGCTGCGATTGCATTTGTCGTTTACTCACTTGTTAATGGATTAACGCTTTCAGTGCTCTTTTATGCTTATACCAAAGAATCACTATCACTGACATTTTTAATTACTGCCGGAACCTTTGGCGCCATGAGTCTGTATGGCTACATTACGAAAAAAGACCTGACTACCATTGGTAACCTTTGCATGATGGCACTAATTGGAATTATTATTGCCTCAGTAGTAAATATATTTTTACAAAGTAGCGCCATGATGTGGATGGTTTCTTATCTTGGCGTACTGATCTTCATGGGTCTAACCGCTTATGACACCCAGAAAATTAAAGCAATGAGCGTAAGTATGGATGCTAGCAATGATGTCGAAAGAATCAGAAAATATGCAATTCTCGGAGCTCTGACCCTTTATTTGGATTTCATTAACCTTTTTATCCTGCTCCTCCGAATTTTCGGTGGACGACGAGACTAATATTATGACTGATTTTATTATACAATCCGTTGGCATGCTTGAAGTAAACTGCATGTTAGTTCCTGTCGGAAAAACTCTCTACATTATTGACCCTGGTGGCGATGCCGCTAAGATTATTAAACTGGCCAAATCACAAAATTGTTCAGAAACCATCATCTTATTGACTCATGCGCATGTTGACCATATCGGAGCAGTCGGCGCTGTCGCAACCACGCTCAAAGCAAAGGCTGTTTATCTGCACCGCAATGACCACGAACTATATTCCAGTCCTGCAAATTGTCTTCGGCCGTGGTTCCCGCCAGCGAAAAATCTTCCGCCACCCACTCATTTTGTTGAAAATGAGGATTTTTCTGTCATCGAAACACCTGGCCACACGCAAGGCTGCGTCTGTTTATATTTCAAACAATTCCCCGCTTTATTTGTTGGCGACACTATTTTCGCTGGTTCAGTTGGAAGAACCGATCTGCCCGGTGGCAATCAGGAACAACTGATCCGCTCGATCAGAGAAAAAATTCTGACCTTGCCGCCTGATTTAAAGATTTACCCCGGACACGGCGAACCCTCGACCGTTGGTCGCGAAAAATCTACAAATCCATATTTATAACGGAGCCCATTAACATGAGTTTTAATTTCAATAACGAAGAACGCAAAGCAATTCTCAGCTACGCGCGCGCCGCTATCGAGTCAGTTTTTGATCCTTCAATAAAACCACATATACCCGAAATGAATGGAATGCTCAAACAGCTAGGCGCGTGTTTCGTGACGTTAGAAAACACTCCAGGCGGGCAATTGCGCGGTTGTATCGGTAATATCATAGCCGCGGAACCGTTAGCGCAGAATATCAGCCGCAATGCCATTAATGCGGCATTCCACGACCCGCGTTTTCCCAAAATGGTAGCTTGTGAGTTGGACGAAATTGAAATCAGTATTTCCATACTCACGCCTCCGAAATCAATCCCTTCGCCGAATGATTTCATCGTCGGCGAACACGGCATAATTATGGAGTGTGCGGGCCGGCATGCGGTTTTTCTCCCACAAGTCGCACCCGAACAAGGCTGGGATAGTGAACAAACCTTAACCCAGCTCAGTTTAAAATCAGGACTACCGCCCGACGCCTGGCAAAGACCAGACGCAAAGTTTCAAGTCTTCACCGCCATCGTTTTTAGAGAAAACGACTACAACGACTAAAAGTCGCGAAAAAAACCAAACATTTTCTAACGCTCATAGTATATAATTCGTGCCATTAATTCGCGCGCGCATTATGCGCGCGCGAATTAAAGACAATAGTTACAGAACACAAACAGTGAAATAAACAGTTAAATGCCATTCAAGACGTCTCCACATAAAAGAAGCTTAGACCTGTTATCTCCGCCACTTCAAAACCTAAATACAACCACGACTTCAAAGTGTATTAACTCTATGATTATCGACTTTAATTTGTGGCCTTTCTGTGGACTTAAGTCACCTATTACAGTTAAAAAACGATAAGAAAAAATGAGTTGCAAAAACGGTTTATTGACGAAAAGCTGTTTCCGTTTTATTTTTAAGCCAACCCAATAACACTCGAGCTTGAACCCGGTTTATGCTTAACGTGTTTGCAATGTGCAATCTGACTGAGTATAGTTTAATATTCGTCTGGCGTCATATTCGTCTAAAACTAACCACAAGGAGTTAAGTCATGGAAAATTGCACGGTATGTCCGTTTATCCGGTATTGGTATCTTGTTCTGGCCGTGATCGTAGTGATCTGGGCCGGTAATAAATTTTTTCAGTCTAAAAAAACACCCATTGCACAAGACATTGCTGGAGTTGAGGATTTGACTTCGGCGAATTTCGCACAGACTATCGCTTCCGGAATAACTTTGGTTGATTTCTGGGCATCTTGGTGTGGTCCCTGCAAGAGGCAATTGCCAATCATCGCCGAAACAGTTTCATCATTGCCAAGTGGAGTGAGAATAAGCAAAGTCAATGTCGATGAGGCCAGCGATTTGGCGCAACAGTTCAAAGTACAGAGCGTTCCCACTTGGGTTATCTTCAAGGATGGCAAAGAAATCGCCAGAGTGAACGGCGTTCAAAGCCGAGACAATCTGCTAAACCTGGCGAAGATGGAATAACCCCCTGCTCGGATTTTATCTGCTTCCGAATTTATCGCCACGTCAAATAACCACGGAGTGGATAGGGAAAAGATTTTAAAGGCTTATGGTCCACGGATTTCACGAATTCACACTAATAAATAATTTATTTTCATTTTCTTTTCTCTGAGCCTCTGAGCCTCTGTGTCTCTGTGTCTCTGTGTTAAAACTCTCCTCATTTATTTTTCCCGTGTTCTTCAGTGTTTTCCGTGGTTAAAAAAACTCTCCTCCCTTTTCCCCATTATTAGTGTTTCATTCGTGTGGATTAGTGGTTAACCTTCCCTCGTTCCCTTTTTGTGTTTCAATTCCCTTTTCTTCCTTGACAAATCGATAAAGTTTATTATAGTATACAAAAGTAACGTTAACTAGATTTTAATTTTAAGGATGGCCATTTTAATATGTCCGAAACACTCATAGAAGATTCTTCAATACTGAAACATAATTTACATGAATTCAAGATTCTGGAACATGTTGAAGCTACGCCATTATTGACTAATCGCGTGTTGGCCGAAAAACTTGGCTGCAGTGTAAAGTTGGCGCATGAACTCTTGGGAAAAATGGTTGACCGTGGTTGTTTACACGTAAAGAAGGTTCACTCGCGGCGCTGGGATTATTTTTTAACCCCGAAAGGTATTTCTGAAAAGATCCGTTTAACCTACGAATTTCTCCAATTTTCCATGCAATTTTATAAAGATGCCCGAAAACGCAGTTCACAATTATGCCGCAATTTCGCAGAGTCGGGCGTTAAAGGAATCGCGCTCCTTGGCGCGGGGGATTTGGCTGAGGTTGTTTATCTCGGCATAAAAGAGTGGAATCTTGAATTAACCAATGTTTTTGATGATGACAAGGAAAGTTTTCTCAATCACAAAGTCAAAAAGGTTAATGAGCTGGAGTCTTCAACAGCAGAAGCAGTAATCGTCTGCACCTATGATCCCAAAAAGCCAATGGACGAAAACTTCATGCCGAAAAACATCAAAATAGAGATTCCTCTCTACAATGTTTTTGATGAAACCCTCTCCAAGCCAAATGACTCTGAAACAACCGATAGAGAAAGTTAATGATTGAGCGGATAAAAACTTTAGCAACCCAAGCTATGGTTCATTCTGGTTTGCGAAAATACGGGACGAATATGTCCTGGCTGTTTGCAGAAAAAATATTCCGAATGGTTATCGGATTCACGGTCGGGATATATGTAGCTCGCCAACTGGGGCCAGAAAAGTTGGGAGTTCTTAATTATGCCATTAGTTTTGTCGCAATTTTTTCTTGCGTTGTTTCTCTTGGGTTGGATCAGATTGTAGTCCGAGAGTTGGTGAAACAGCCAGATAGGCGGGACGCGTTGCTGGGAACAGTGTTTATGTTACGTCTCGCGGGTTTTATCTTAATGCTATTTGGCGTAACTGCCGGACTGGCAATTTCTGGCAACGATTGGAATACTAATTTGATTGTATTGGTTATTGTCTCGGGTTATTTGTTTCAAGTTTTTCAAGCGATAGAAGTTTATTTCCAAGCCAAAGTTTTATCTAAATATATTGCAATCTCTCAGGTTATTGCTTGGACTATCATTTCTGTATTCAGGGCATTACTGGCGTTCTGGAATGCGCCATTACTATACTTTGCATACCTAGAAGCGGGAAACATGTTGCTGACTTCCGTCGCCTATGTCATAAGCTATTATATCAACGGGAAAGCAATTTCAAAGTGGGCATTCGAAAAAAATGTTGCTAAATCTTTACTGAAAAACTCTTGGCCCTTATTTCTTGCTGGAATAACAGGAGTTATTTACTTGCGTATTGATCAAGTAATGATAAAATTGATGCTCGGTGATAGTGATGTTGGATATTATTCTGTTGCGGTTAGACTGGTTGAATTATGGTATTTTTTACCAATGGTTATCTGTTCTGCTGTTTTTCCCGCAATTATTAAGGCCAAAGGAATATCGGAAGAACTTTATCTGATGCGACTTAAAAAAATGTTTGCGATTATTTTCTGGTTGGCGATTGCTATTGCATTGCCGATTAGTTTGTTTGGTAAACATATAATTCTTCTCCTTTATGGAAGCGAATACAGTTTGGCAGCACCGATTTTAATGATATATGCATGGAGAACTATATCTTGTTTTGTAGGAGTGGCTTCAAGCAGTTATCTTATTTCAGAGAACTTGCAAAAATATTCTTTAATTTTCTCCTTTATTGGAGCAATTGTAAATGTAATAATGAATTATATATTGATCAACCAAATAGGGGTTGCTGGTAGCGCGTGGGCTGCATTGGGAACGACTTTATCAATCGTTTATATATGTCCATTTCTATTCAATAATACTAGAAAATTGGGATATATGGCGATACAAGCTGTTTTTCCAGTGGACTTAATAAAAGGGTAGAGACGTAAACACTTGAAAAATACAATTCATCAGGATTTGAAATAGTGGAATATAATTTATGAAATGGAAAAAAATAATTAAAAAAGTGATGTTCCCCGGGCTTGTCCAAGATCATTTTGATGGAAAATATTCTTTCGGTTTGCGTGAATTATCCGGTGGCTATCTTAAATCATTCGGAGATGCCAATCCTGATAAAACATTTTATGTAATCTGGCGCGATCATCTTGGGAGTGGTTTTTTTTCTAACTTCACACAGGTTTTGTCACACATTAAACTGGCCGAATCTTTTGGAATGATTCCTGTAGTTGATTACCAAAACTTTAAAACGCTTTATAATGTTGAAGAGGCAATTAATGGTTCACAAAATGCTTGGGAGTATTATTTTAAGCAACCATCTGATTTCACTTTAGACGAAGCTTACCAAAGCAAGAGAGTTTTTATTGCCGACGGGGAATATCCCAGAGATGTTTTCTTTGCAACAGCAGAAGAATATCATGATTTTTGCATCAGGCATATACACCCGCAGGAAAATGTTGTAGAACGCATTAAAAGCTATATCCCCAAAATTTCATCAGGACGTACTCTCGGTGTTCATTTCAGGGGTAAAGAAATGAATTATACACCTCGCCATACCTTTGCGCCTACTCCAGCACAGGTTTTCTCTGCTGTTGATACTCTGATGGAAGAATTTGCTTTTGATCAGATTTTTATTGTTACAGAAGAGTTATCCTACCTCGAACTTTTTTTGCAGCGCTATGGTGAAAGGGTGATTTTTACTGATTCATTTCGCTCTAAAAAGGTAAATTCGTACAATCTTTCTCCACGGCCGTTACATCGTTATTTGCTTGGACTGGAAATTCTCGCTGATACGGAGATTTTAGCGCGTTGTCATGGATTGTTATGTAGCAATACAGGGCCAGCTAATCATGCTCTGAGAAGTAGTAAAACATTAGAAGTCGCCGAATTTATAGACAACGGCGTAAATTCCAGTAACTATATCATTGCAAAATATTTGTATCAGATAAAAAAATCATTGCCACAGCAGCACGGCGGCTTACCTGGTCGAATAAAAAGAATTCTCAATCCTCCAGATGCGGCTATTCAATGATTTTACAGGCGGTAAATCAATGTTATATTGAAATATTAAAAGGTGCGAAAATATGAATGTTATGAAAGTATGCTCGAGAAAACTATTAGATATTTTACGTTTACGAAGCTTTAATGTGTTGCGCAACTCTGAGTATCTTCAAACCACGGGTTGGTTTAATAGCTTTAAGCATCGGCAAGCAGTTGATAGCACTGGAAAAGCAGTCCCATGGCTGGCGTATCCGGTAAGCAGCTTTTTACAACAGCGATTGAACGGAGAGATGAGCGTTTTTGAATATGGCTGTGGAAACAGTTCATTATGGCTTGCGGAAAGAGTTAAAAGGTTAATTTGTTGTGAGCACGACAGCGTGTGGTACGAACGCATGACTAGTTTGGCTCCATCGAATGTTTCTATAATTTGTCGGGATACTGAATCTGGCGAATATTGTGGAGAAATCGGCAAATATCACCATGAATTTGATGTTATAATAATTGATGGAGAGGATAGAGTTAATTGCATAAAAAACTCTCCAGAAGCTTTGAAGGAGGGCGGGATAATCATTCTTGATGATAGTTTCAGGGATGAATATCAAGTAGGTAAAGATTTTCTGGCATTAAATGGCTTTAAAAGTATTGAAATTACTGGTCCAACGCCGATTTACTTCAATTTTGGCGCGACGACAATTTTTTATCGCGACACGAATTGCTTTAATCTTTGATACTTATTTATCAGGAATATAATGGAATGTTTTTTCTGCCGAGTGAATAACATTTATGGAACTATTAAGAGGTTACTGAAGGTAAATTATGTTGGCCCCAATCGTATTATTCGTTTATAACCGTCCGTGGCATACGCAGCAGACAGTTGAGGCTTTGTTGGCTAATGAATTGGCCAACGAAAGTGATTTGATTATTTTTGCGGATGGCGCGAGGTCGGACAAAGACGCAGATGCGGTTAAGGAAGTACGGAAATACATTCATTCGATTACTGGTTTTAAAAGTATAACGATCAACGAACAAGATATGAATTTGGGACTAGCAAATTCAGTTATTGCGGGCGTTACTAAAGTGGTCAATAAATTTGGCAGAATAATTGTATTGGAAGACGACATGGTGACTTCCCCATATTTTTTGCGTTATATGAATGATGCTCTCGAAATGTATGAAGATGAGGATAAAGTAATTAGTATTCATGGATATATGTATCCAGTAAAAGAACAACTGCCAGAAACATTTTTTCTGCGGGGTGCGGATTGTTGGGGTTGGGCGACATGGAGACGTAGCTGGGAGCTATTTGAACCAGATGCCAAAAAACTATTAACTGAAATTAAAATGTCGCAACAACGGAAGCAATTTGATTTTGATGATTCTTTCCCTTATTATAAAATGTTAGTTTACCAAACAAAAGGGAAAGTTGATTCTTGGGCAATTAGATGGTATGCAAGCGCGTTTTTAATGAATAAATTAACACTTTACCCTGCTTGGTCTTTAGTGAAAAACATAGGTCTAGATAACTCTGGGACTCATTGTAGTGATCTTAATACTTATAAAGCAGAGCTACAAGATAGAAAAATTGATTGCAAGAAAATCAATATTGTCGAAGATATTAATAGTAAAAAAATCATATCAGATTTTCTCATGAAACGTAAAAAAACATTTCTTTGCAGGCTTAAAGAAATAATAAAAAAAATTGTCCCACAATTTATTTTGGATTTGCTTCGAGCTAAAAACAGAACAGTTTATTCGGGAAACTATTCTTCGTGGAGTGAGGCTGAGAAGTTATGTTCCGGCTATGCTCAAGATAATATCCTCCAAAAGGTAACGGTGGCAACAGAAAAGGTTGTCTCTGGAGAAGCCGTTTTCGAACGTGATTCAATGCTGTTTTATCATGAAGAATATAACTGGAATATAATAAATCCTCTATTAAAAGCGGCGGAAGAAAATAACAATGAGCTTTGTGTTATTGATTTTGGCGGTGCATTAGGGAGTACTTATTTTCAGAATAGAAAACAATTTGCTAATCTAAATAAATTAAAATGGTGTGTTATTGAACAAGAAAATTTCGTAAAGACGGGCAGAGAGCAATTTCAAAATGACGAACTTTGTTTTTATTCAGACATAGCTACTTGCGTTAAAGAAAACCAAGTAACTGCAATATTATTTTCTAGCGTCTTACAGTATCTAAGCAATCCTTGGAAAATATTAAAAGAAGCAATGGCCGTTGAGGCGAAATATATTGTTTTTGACAGAATATTTGTATTGAATGGCTCGGATGAGGATCGTTTGTGTATACAAAAAGTTCCTGCAGTAATTTATCAAGCCGCTTATCCAATGTGGGCTTTTGCCAGATCTAGTATAGAAAAAAACATCTCAGATAGCTACAGGGAAATCCTAGAATTCGATGCTATTTCAGGAGAAGTAATACTAAGCGCCCCTTGTGCAAAAGCTTCCGATGTCAACGCGCATTAAGATTGGC
>DLIO01000001.1 GCA_002483765.1 Lentisphaeria bacterium UBA7640
CAAAATGCAGAAGAGCCAAATAACGGCATGACTGTGCTACCTTATCACGCGGGAGGTGGTTATTGGCCCGCAAGATTTATAACCGATGTTGATGCTGGAGTAGCTAATTTTCTATGTCCAACACGATCAAGGGACAATTGGTCATTTATGAGAAATGAATCTTATGGAGCAGTCAAAAATCGAGCAAAAATAAGTCCCACTCATGGCTCTTTTTCTGCTCCTCACTATGGTCTTAACGACAGGTTACAAGGCGTTAAAATGGCCAAAGTTAGAAAACCATCTACGACAGTTTTCCTTTCTGAAGCATACTCCCCAGATCGTTGTAGCGCATCAGCAACTTATGGTTACTACACTACATACCTAAACTATACCACCACAGTTGGTTACGGTCAACTTATGATTGTCCATGGGAAAACAATTAACACCTCGCGTATGGATGGACATGTTGAGGGTACAGTTGTTTCTTCTTTTCCTGCAGGCTTAATGCCACATTATCCCTCAAAGGAAATGAGTGCTTATAATTCGCCTTCGCTTAGCAATGTTAGAGGAGACATATGGTATCCATATGGCTATGGGAATTAATAATTTAACCATAGCTTAATAAAATTCAGAAAGTTCTCGGGGAGGGGGAAAATTTAGCACCGCTCCAAGTAACATAATGAACCATTGTTAAACATGGGTTAGAATTCTTAATTGTCGATATTTATGTCTATAATCTTTAAAACTTGAAAGATTCTGCTCATCACTTGTAATTTTCTAACAATTATGCGCTATATATTGCTAAAAAATAAGTTAACATCATGAAGAGGAGTGCAAGCCTATAAGAAAAGCCTAGTAACGTCGAAATTCCCGTAGCCAAAATTTCAAAACTGTCATTAAACAAAAAAATAAGAAGTGTCGATCATGATATGAAGATACTGTCGGAATCGAGAGATCGACTAATTTCTAGCCCATCAATTGACAAAAAAGAAATCTGTAAAATCTTTCACAGATTTAAGTAAGTAAGTTTGAGTTACATCTCTATAAATCAAGGAAATACCAATGTTTAATTATAATAAATTTTTGTTTGTTGTTGTTATATTGTTACAATGTTCTTTCAATTATGGCAAAGCCATAACTATTGAGGACTCGTTTGAAAATATCACATTGCCTGTAGCAGAAACTCCTAGCGCTACTCAAATAGAATTCCCAGCAATAAAAAAGAAAGAGGGATATTCTGTTTGTTTGAGCTTCAAAGCGTACATTGATTTGAGAAAATGGGGCGGTTTTAATAACTACCTGGCACTTGAACTTAATGGTCGTAGTTTGGGGAAGGAAACAGAAGGCGCTCTGCCGCGTCTTCTGAAAAGAGGTAGTTTTGTACGTACTTCTCTCTCAAAATATCCAACAAAAGACTGGTGGAATGTTACAGGCGGGAAACCTAGCCTGCTCATGTTTTTTAGTACTGGTCAAGGAGAAATTGACAAGAGTGTGTTGACATCTAGAAATGAAGGCTATAATTACGTTTTAGACATATCCGACGCAGTCAATTATATCGTTTATGGAGCAGACTTTAAGATAGATATAGCCAAGCCTAATATTCTCAATATGCAAAATATGCTTCTAAAAAAGCACGTACCTAATTACAACAGAAAAGGTTTAGTTATAGAAGAAATAAAGGTACTTTATCTGCCTGATACAACTATAAATAAGTGGAGAGATGTTAGCATTAACGAATTCACAGAAGGCAATCGTGTGGCCTCATTGGAAAACAAAGATTTTTCTTTGGATGTAACAAATACTGGTGGTATGACTGTAAGTATAGAGGGAGAAAAATATTTCATTGAATCAAAATTTTCCTATCCCCATATCCCCCAAATGCGGTACAATCTTCTGGGTTTATCCTCTGGCAACGGACAAGTAGATTGGAAGGCTGAAGTTACACAAATAAGCAACAACGAAATTGGAGTTCAAGCAACAAACCCGAATTATACTGTTTCACGCAAAATAAAACTGACGCAAAACCGAATTGAAGTATCTGATACCGTCAATAATACTTCGGGGGTTCCCATTGGTATAAAATTCACGAATGATGTCGGGATAAATAGTTTGCCCAAAAGCGACGACTATTATCTCGGCGGAATGAGAGGGGCTGAGGCAAAAAACTTTGCATTTAGTTCATCCAATCCGACGATTTTCATAAACCAACAGAAAAGCAGTATTGGGTTAGTAGCAGAAGATACAATTTATCGAGTACAATTGAGCTTATTAAGAAAAAACAACCGTTTTTCTCTCGCTAATTCGAATTTTGGACTAAAGGAAAAAGCTAGGCACACTTTTGATTGGGCAATATATCCAGTAAAAGATATTAATTATTATACTTTTATAAACAAAGTTCGTCGCGACTGGAATGTTAATTTTACGATACCAGGACCGTTTCTTGGGGTTACAGGTTGGAGGCATAGAAACTACATATGCCCTGGAATGAAAGCTTCTCTTATATCTTTTAGCCCTTGGTTTGACTGGCCTTATGATAGAAAAATTTTTAACCGAGCAGAATATCTTGAGATTGTTGATAAGAAAATAGCCCCACTCAGGGATAAATTCCCTAAGGCAAAATTTATTCCCAAACTTGAAACTAATTTAGTATGCCTAGATATTACATCTTTTAGCGGTGGTGACAAACTACCAGTCAGAAAAGGACCACGAACAGACTCTGGAATCAAATATGGGCTTCCGTTAAATAAAGAACTCAGTGATTTGATTGTGAAAAACACTCCTTACGTAGACTCAATCATTAGGGACAAGGACGGACGAGTATTGGTTGACAATTTCTATCCAGCTTATCCGAACATCGACCTAATGGTCCAAGTTGAATACAACAACTATCGTTATAAAGTATTTCTAGAACAGATTGATTTTTTACTTAACAAACATGAATTTGATGGAATTTATGCTGATCAATTTATTCCGATGAGTGTTGGTGGAAGAAGTTACGACAAATGGGATGGATACAGCGTAGAGCTGAATGATGCGGGGGAAATTATCAACAAGTATTATGATTATGCAATAACTGGAGTTTCAGGACGCGTTGGTATCACTAAAAAAATATTAGAAAAAGGGAAACCGTTTATCCATAACGGCCAATCTATCTCTCGCGAATTACAAAGTCTAAAGGCAATAGCTTTTCAAGAAATGGAAAATGATAATGTCGATCCATTACCCTTTATGGATAGCAAACCGCCCGCATTTAAGTGGCAAGCCGCATGTCATCTTGGCACACCCGTTATATTGGGATTACGCACGATATTATATGCAAAAGGCGAAAACAAGGACCGTGCAGCTGAAATCCTAAACAAAGGAGTGATAACTGCATTACGTAATGGAGTTCTTTTCTACCATTATGTTTCAGTAATTCCAACTAGCGGGCCTCATGCGGGTGGTTATGGCCCAATAAACCACATGTTCCCATTCACCCCAGTGGAAATCAATGAAGGGTTTATGGTTGGCGAAGAACGTACTATTAGCTGTGTTTCTAGAGAGTTTAAAGTTAACTTTAAAAAACGTCCCTTATGTCTTTTGTTCGACAAGAAGGGTCTGCCTAAAAAACATGACTTTGAAATAAGCGGGAGTGCAGGTAACTGGATAGTTAATGTAAGACTTAACGACTGGTGTGAAATAGCAATAATTGAAGAATAAGAATTATTTTCGTCTACTCTGGAGGTCATGTAAAACAAGTAAATTATCTTATCACTTGACATCCTAACATGCAAAATGAGGTATACGTATTGAGTCATTTAGGATTTACTTTAATAAGCCATAAAAATCTCTTTAAAGGAAAACTTTGTGTAGTTTCTTGTAATATTTGAAGTTACAACGCGTACTGTTGACAAGCATAGGCAAAAACTCCCGATTCCATTGATCCCTATAATTATTAAAGCTTGGAAGATATTGCATGACTCAAAGTTTTCGGTAATCATACACGAAATATCACAAAATAATAGGAGAAAATCATGAGGGAATAAGCGTATAAAAAAGCATCTCCAAGTCGGAACTTTAGTAGTTAAAGTGCAAAAATCAGTACTAAAGAGAAAAGGACAACGTACCGGCAACAATAAAAAAGACTGTCGGAACCGAGTGAATCGGCTAATTTCTAGCCAATCAATTAATAAGAAAGAAAGAAATCTGTAAAATTTGTTACAGATTTAAGTAGGTTTGAGTTATATCTCTATAAATAAGGAAATATCAATGAGTAATTATAATAAATTTTTGTTCGTCGTTGTTGTATTGTTACAATGTTCTTTCAATTATGGCGAAGCCATAATTATTGACGCCTCATTTGAAAACATTACATTGCCTGTAGCAGAAACGCCTAGTTCTGCTCAAATAGAATTCCCAGCAATAAAAAAGAAAGAAGGCTATTCTATCTGCTTAAGCTTTAAGGCTTATATTGATTGGAGAACAATGGGTGGTTTTAATCACTACCTTGCTCTTGAACTAAATGGTCGTAGCTTGGGAAAAGAAACCGAAAAAAATATGCTGAGGCTTCTCAACAGAGGTAGTTTCATGCATACTTCTTTAGGACGTTTCGACAAGGACTGGTGGCAGGTTACAAATGATAAATCTCGTTTGCTTATGTTTTTTGGTACCGGAAAGGGTGAAATTGACAAGCGCGTTTTGACCTCTAGAAGTGAAGGCTATAATTATATATTAGACATATCAGACGCTGTCAATTATATCGTTTATGGTACAGATTTAAAAATCGTCACTGCTAAGCCTAATACCCTCAATATACACAATATGCTCCTTAAAAAAAACATACCTAATTATAAAAGGAAAGGCTTGGTTGTTGAAGAAATAAAGGTGCTTTATCTGCCTGACACAACTGTGAGTAAATGGCGAGACATTAACACTAAAAAATCACAAAAAGTGTCAGAAGCAAATGAATAAACTAATTATTAGGCAATTAATGAACATAAAAGTAAGTCTACAAATTCTTTAAAAGATCAAAGCTAGAAAGTAATGAAGTTTAAGTTATATATTTATAAATAAAATAAAGGAAAAATCAATGTTTAATTGTAAAAAAGTTCTCTTAGTTGTTGTTATCCTGTTGCAATGTGTTTTCAATTATGGCGAAGCCATAATTATTGACGACTCATTTAAAAACATCGCATTGCCCATAGCAAAAACCACTAGTTCTGCTCAAATAGAATTCCCGGCAATAAAAAAGAAAGAGGGATATTCTGTTTGTTTAAGCTTTAAGGCGTTTGTTGATTGGAGAACAATGGGCGGTTTTAACCACTACCTTGCTTTTGACCTTAATGGTCGTGATCTGGGAAAAGAAACGGAAAACGCTATGCCTCGCCTGCTGAAGAGAGGTAGTTTCGTGCGAACCTCGGGAGGACTTCTAGACAAAGACTGGTGGCAAGTTGCGAATGGAAAAACCAGCCTGCTCATGTTTTTCGGCACTGGGCAAGGTGAAATTGACAAGCGCGTTTTGACATCTAGAAGTGAAGGCTATAATTATATTTTAGACATATCCGACGCTGTCAATTATATCGTTTACGGTGCAGACTTTAAAATAGATATAGCCAAGCCTAATATCCTCAACATGCACAGTATGCTTCTAGAAAAGTATATACCTAATTACAAAAGGAGAGGATTAGTTATAGAAGAACTAAAGGTACTTTATCTGCCTGATACAACTATAAATAAGTGGCGGGACGTTAGTATCAAAGAATTTGTAGAAGGCAATAGTGTAGCTTTGTTGAAAAACAAAGATTTTTCCTTGAATGTAACAAATGCCGGAGGTATGTCTGTAAATATAGATGGAGAAAAATATTTCATTGAATCAAAGTTCTCCTATCCCCATGTACCTCAAATGCGTTATAACCTGCTAGGCTTATCTTCCAGCAGTGGACAAGTGAATTGGAACCCAAAGATTACACAAATAAGTAAGAAAGAAATTGAAATTCAAGCAACAAGCCTAAATTATACTATTTCACGTAAAATAAAACTGACAGAAACTCGGGTTGAAGTATCTGATAGCATCAAGAATACATCAGGAGTCCCCATTGGTATAAAGTTCATGAACGATGTAGGAATAAATAGTTTACCCCAAAGTAAAGATTATTATCTTGGGGGAATGCAAGGAGCAGAGGCAAAGCATTTTGCATTTAGCTCATCTAACCCAACTATTTTCCTTAATCAAAAGAATAGCAGTATTGGATTAGTAGCAGAAGATACGATTTATCGAGTACAGCTAAATTTATTACGAAAAAACAATCGCTTTTCTCTTGCTGATTCAAATTTTGGACTAGAAGCAAAAGCTAGTTATACTTTTGACTGGGCAATATATCCGGTAAAAGATATTAATTATTATACTTTTATAAACAAAGTTCGCCAAGACTGGAATGTTAATTTCACAATTCCAGGACCGTTTCTTGGAGTTATAGGTTGGAGGCATAGAAATTATATATGTCCCGGAATGAAAGCTGACCTTATATCTTTTAGTCCTTGGTTTGATTGGGATAATGATGGGAAAATTTTTACTAGAGAAGAATACTTAGGGGTTGTTGATAAAAGAATAACTCCAGTTAGAGATAAATTCCCTAATGCCAAATATATTCCTAAACTGCAGACCAATTTGGTCGGCTTGGATGTTACATCTTTTCAAGAGGGTGATAAATTACCAGTCAGAAAAGGAGCGCGAACAGACACTGGAATCAAATATGGCCTTCCGTTAAATAAAGAACTTAGCGATTTAGTTGATAAAAGCTCTCCTTACGTAGACTCAATCATTAGGGACAAGGACGGACGAGTACTAGTTGACAATTTCTACCCAAGTTATCCCAATATCGGACTTATGGTACAAGTTGAGTATAATAATCATCGTTATAAGATGTTTATGGAACAGATTGATTTTTTGCTTGATAAACATAAATTTGATGGAATTTATGCTGATCAATTTATCCCTATGAGTGTTGGCGGAAGAAGTTACGACAAATGGGATGGACACAGCGTAGAGCTGAATGAAGCTGGGGAAATTATTAACAAGTATTATGATTATGCGATAACTGGAGTTTCAGGACGCGTTGGTATCACAAAGAAAATATTAGATAAAGGGAAACCGTTTATCCATAATGGCCAATCTGTCTCTCGCGAGTTACAAAGCCTCAAAGCAATAGCTTTTCAAGAAATGGAGAATGATAATGTCAATCCATTACCTTTTATGGATAGCAAACCACCTGCGTTTAAATGGCAAGCCGCATGTCATCTTGGTACTCCTGTAATATTGGGATTACGTACGGTATTATATGCAAAAGACGAAAACAAGAATCGTGCAGCTGAAATCCTTAACAAGGGAATAATCACTGCATTGCGTAATGGAGTTCTTTTCTACCATTATGTTTCAGTAATTCCAACTAGCGGGCCTCATGCTGGTGGTTATGGCCCAATAAACCACATGTTCCCATTCACACCAGTGGAAATCAATGAAGGGTTTATGGTTGGCGAAGAACGTACTATTAGCTGTGTTTCTAGAGAGTTTAAGGTTAACTTTAAAAAACGTCCCGTATGTCTTTTATTCGACAAGAAAGGTCTGCCTAAAAAACATGACTTTGAAATAAGCGGGAGTGCAGGTAACTGGATAGTTAATGTAAGACTTAACGACTGGAGTGAAATAGCGATAATTGAAGGTTAAAGTCTTGCTTAATATCATTGTCACACAAAAATTACGAAAAATGAATATACTTGGAGTGTTCGGCATATTTTTGTCCTTCATAACCGCTAACAAAATGGAAGAAATTAAAGGCTTATATATATAAATTACAAACATCAATTATTCATTAATTTTTATCAATGATTATGTCGGCTTGGCAACGTAAATCAACATACATACATGCATGCAGTTGCCTTTAAAACTATTATATTCAATCCATAAACTCTAAATTAAAGAAAGAACTACTATGAAGAAAGATACTTATAGAATGGCTAGCTGGTGGATGTTGTGGGAAGATTTACTCTTTCCCGAATCCGGAATCGAAGAAAAAATCATTAAAAGAACAAAAAAGTTTAAAGCGGCTGGTATTGATACCATCGTTATTTTTGGTTGTCATTTCCGTTGGGACTATATTTACAATTGGGAAAGATTCCATAACTTGTTGAAGTTTATAGTCGACACCTGCCATCAAGAAGGAATAAAAGTTTTTGACCATCATTCCGCAAATTTAACGCATCGAGTTGATTCTTTGGATGAATATCGCAATATCAATGAGAAAAACCGGCACCATGTGCCGTTTTTTCCATCTCGTGAGTTTGCCGACACTATCACTTTTAATGGTCATAAACTCAATGATTTCCGCATGAAGAGCGTTCAGAATGGCGAGCCTTGTTATTTAAACACATATAACGCAGAGATTTTTTGCATGAATAACAGTAATTTTGTTAGCGCATATCAGGTATATCTCAAAAAGTTACTGCAAACTGGCATTGACGGATTAATGTGCGATGACATTATTTATTATCCGGGCTGGGATGGCTGTGCTTGTGAACATTGTAGAAAAAAGTTCAAAGATCAGTATGGGCACGATCTACCGCCAACGACTGATGATAGTTTCTGGGGCAATTATGAATCACCAGCTTTCAAAGACTGGATAGAGATGCGTTATCACGACCCTCTGGATTTTTTGACTGCCGTAAAAGAAGTAGTTGGGACTGATTTCCCATTGATGAGTTGTTGTTCAAGTAGTTCGTCCAAAGGACTTAACGCCAGCGGTATGAGCGCTGAAATTATGGTCAAAGCGATGAACAATGTCATGTTGGAAATATGTGGCGAAATTGTTTCTGAAAAATTTGATTATTCTGAACGAATTCCAGACTTTATGCTTCACAAAGCAATTACGGACAAACACGGTTACCCAAATATCGGCTTAGGTTACGCTCACAATCCTGATAGTGCATTTGTGGTCTGGGCATTCAACAAGATGTTAGCATCGAGTTCCTGGATTTCCACCTTGACCGGTAGATTTGGAGTCGCGGAAGAGATCAGAAAAACTATCCCAGATGAAGCAGATATAATTCACGAAGCTTATAACTTTGAAAAACAACACGAGGAACTTTTTCATGGAGAAGCAACCGCCAAACTTGCGGTACTGTTTTCACTGGATAATCTGATGTACAATGGTTGTAAACAGACTGATTATTCACAACCATGGCAGGACATAACTAAGACTTTGTTCAAACAAAATATTCAATTTGACGTAGTTGTGGATATCCCTTCACCAAGCGAATACCCGGTTTTGTTGCTTAGTAATTTTGATTGCATCTCCTCGAAAATAGAGCGTCAATTAAAAAGTTATATGGATAACGGTGGAACCATTATTGCGTCTGGACTTCTGGGATTTAGAGATGAACGCGGAGTTTTGAAAGACCAATCGTTCCTAGCTGATTTAGGGGTAGAGCTCCGGAATCACCAATACAAATGGAATATACCTGCCACCGAATTATTTAAGCCAAACAGACGTGCTTTCGAAACCAATGATTCAGGTTATGAAATCTATTTTAACGGCATAAAAGCAGAGGATAATCAATGGATAAACGTAACTGGTTTGCATTGGCTACCCAAAAGTTGTACTGCCGACACGACTGATAAAGTAAAAAAACTTTTGCCGTCTGCCGATCCTGAAGTTTCATGTCCCGAAGGCTGGGTTTATCGGATATTGCGAAATAACGATAATGGTAAATATTTTATTCATCTACTAGCCGCTGATATTAAAGCGATTCCATACGAAAAGTTCAGAAATACTATTCTCAATGAACCGGTTATTGAAAAGCTCAATTTCATGCCAGGAGCTGGGAAACTGAATATTCAGTCATCAGCACTGCGAGCAACCGTTCATTCGCCAGAACTAAACGAACCGATAAACTTAAAATGCGATAATGGCAATTTCAGTTTTGAATTAGATAATATCAAAAGATATTTGATTATCGAACTGGCCTAAAATCGCCAGTTTATCTGGCGTAATTCCATTCTTTAATTCACGCGCGCATAATGCGCGCGCGAATTGAAAACACCAGTTATGGATCACAGATGTCCCGACTAGGAGACTGAATAAAAACTTATTGGCATTGACATACTCGTTTTGGTTGAAACCTGAAATTCAGCTTGTCGCCTTTCTTTAAACTTTCACACTCAAAGAGTATAGATATGCAAAACATTTTTTTTAGACAAATTAACTTTTAGACACTAAACTATTACAAAAAACAAAACAAGGCGATATAATGAATAACGATAAAGTAACAGGCATTACCCAGAAACGTATTTTCTTAGAGTTCCCGGAAAAAGTTCCGGGGATTGAGTTTGGAGAACCGGTACAGGCTGGACTCGAACGGACAGTTGTTGGTTCTGATTTCTTTGGCAAGGATTTGTTGAAAGGACAGATACTGGTTCAGCATAACTGCTGGTTTAGGCCGGTCAAGACTCCAGTTAAAGCACATTTAACGTTGGCGCGAGTTGCTGGATATCGTAAAGCAGCCTACGGTTTACCAGAAGAACATTATCCGATATTATTCCAGCATCCGGAGTACCCACATATTCTGATTTCAACCACGAAATTGAGTAATTTTGTTGAAGGGCGTTTTGCGCCTTTCGCCGATTGGAAAATCGTGATGGGGCGAATACAGGCTTGGCTTAACGGTAAAGATGGCATTGAAGAAATAGATTGCTTGATGAGTGTTAAGCCTACTTTTAATAGTGGCGAAAAACTCTTAAAAGATGTTGAGAAAAGCGCCTTTAACGCGAATGTGAAATGGTTCAATAATCATATTTTTTTTGACCAAGGAGACCTGTTTGGACAGGGCAACATGATCGGAGTTTTTGAGGGGTACAATTCCGGGATAGAATCTTCTGGCAGGCAATCGCCACGTCCGATGACGCGTGGTGACTGCACTGGAGAATCTGCAATGATTCCAGCTCTTGACTGGGCAATAAATAACAGCTATCCTTCTCGTAAGGCAACGCAACAGATCATGAACTTTTTGTTCCATTCCAAAAAGCTAGCGGATACTGACCCACTAAGTCCAACCTATGGCGGGTTGTATTTTTATGAAAACCTCCCGGTATTTTATGGCGATGACAATTGCCGAGCTGCGATGGGGTGTGTTTTAGCATCGGAATTAACTGGCAATATTGGTTATAGTGAAAATATTTTGCGTTGTTTTTTATCCGTTTTGCGTACTACTGGGGTACAGGGATTCCGGCGAGGAAGTTTGCGCCCTCCGAAGGCATTTGCCGATGGGAAAACCTGGCAAACTTATCAGAATGAGGATTATGTCGAATATCGCCCGCATTGCCAAGCTTATATGTGGGCCGGCTTCTTGCAGGCATACGTTTTGACTGGGCATCAGGAGTTTTTCGATAAAGCAAAATGCGCTATCAGGATGACTATGGAAGTGTTCCCAAAACTGGTTTGGACTAATGGCATTACTCAGGAATACGCCCGTTTACTTTTGCCTCTGGCTTTTTTAGTGCAAATTGAAGATACCACTGAGCACCGTTTATGGTTGCGCACTGTCGCGACTACTTTGCTCGATAATATGGCCGAATGTGGCGCAATTCGAGAAATGATGGGTGATCCCGAATACGGCAAATATCCAGCACCACGTTCAAACGAGGAATATGGAACTACCGAGGCCGCATTGATTCAACAAAACGGTGATCCTGCATGTGATTTAATCTACACCGTTAATTATGCATTTATAGGTCTGCACGAAGCAGCAATGGCTACTGGAGATAATCTTTATATTGGGGCTGAAAATAGATTAGCAGATTTTCTGTGCCGAATTCAAGTGAAATCAAAAAGTCAAAATTATCTTGATGGTTGCTGGATGCGGGGATTTGATTACGAACTTTGGGAGTTTTTTGGTAGCTCAGCTGACAGTGGTTGGGGCGCATGGTGCGTCGAATCCGGCTGGACTAATACCTGGATAGCAGCAACCTTTGGATTACGTCAATTAAAACGAAGTCTTTTGTGCAGGGAAAACACTGAACACTATCAGCAGATTTTCCCGGAAATATATAAAGAGATGCAAGTAGTCCATAAATACTTTGAACCAAAATTAAAAATAACAACGGTTGCCCCGGGAGCTGAGTGATTCCACTGGCCTAAAATCGCCAGTTTATCTGATGTAATTCCATTCTTTAATTCGCGCGCGCATAATGCGCGCTCGAATTATAACCAGCAGTTATAAAGATGCATGATGTGTCTGCAGCAAGAGTTGGGAAAATGAAAGATTGGGGAAGTGAGAGAGTTGTAGAAGTGGGGGAATTGTAGAAGTGGGAGAGTTGTAGAAGTGGGGGAACCTGGAAGTTAAGGACTTTAATACGGATGTATGCATTTGCCACTGAGCGCGAAGTTTCGAGCATTCTTTAAATCAAATCTACAATAAAAAAGCCCGCTCGGTTTGTTCCGAGCGGGCTTGAGGTTTTAATCAAACTTAGAATTTAATACGAAGCCATTCCTGAATATAAGGAGAGACTTTGAGGGTTACTGGCGTGAAAACAATCGCCACCATACTCATCAACTTGATCAGGATGTTCAATGACGGACCTGAGGTATCTTTGCATGGATCACCGACCGTATCGCCGAAATCGTCAAAAAATTACGGGCGTTAATGCCAAATGTTACATTTTCCACTGATATTATTGTCGGATTTCCAGGCGAAACTGAGGAAGATTTTAACGCTACACGCGCACTGATGAATGAAGTCAATTTTGACAATGCCTATATTTTTAAATATTCACCGCGCCAAGGTACGGTAGCGGCAAAACTCGAAGACGATGTTCCACAAGAAACCAAA
>DLIO01000142.1 GCA_002483765.1 Lentisphaeria bacterium UBA7640
ACGCTAATCAATCCTTAAGCATTTATTAATTTTCTTGCAAGTTGCCATGAATGCGATACATTAAGTTTTATACTCTTTGAGGACGAAAACTTAAAAAAACGCGCCGTTGATTTTTGAGTAGATCTTTTACCTCCTTTTGAAGTGCGATGCTAGCATCGTGCGAAAAACGAGGGATAAAAGATATCAGAAAGCGACAAGCGGAATTTAAGGTTTCAACCTAAACGAGTTTAATCAACCATAAATTAAAAGGACCGCAATATGCACACTATTGTTATCATCAATCCCGGACACTTTCATGCCGGACTCGTACTTCGTCAAATGCACCCGAAACTTTCAGAACACGTTTATATTTATTCTGAGCCTGGCCAGGATTTGGATAACTATCTAAAGTTAATCGAATCATTTAACAAACGTGAACAAAACCCAACTAAATGGCAATTTCATATTTACACCGGTCAGGATTATTTAGAGAAGGCAGTCGCGGAAAAACGTGGTGATATCGCGATTTTGGCAGGGCGTAATGATCGTAAAATTTATGACATTGAGGCTCTTCACAATGCAGGCTTTAAAGTTTTAAGTGATAAACCATTGACCATTGACGAGCGTGGTGTTGCTACTTTGGCTAAAGTCGTTGCCGACGGCGACGTTGTGATGGATATTATGACTGAACGCCACGAAGCAACCTCGATAATCCAAAAAGAGCTTTTGAAAAACAGTGAGATTTTCGGTGGTTTTGCTCAGCAAGAAGAACCGGTCATTTTCAAGGAGAGCGTTCATTTTCTGGCCAAAGTGGTTAACGGAGTGCAATTGGTTCGTCCAGCTTGGTATTTTGATGTCAAGAAACAGGGAGAAGGGCTTGTTGACGTGACTACGCATCTCGTCGATCTGGTACAGGAGATGACCGCTGGCAAGGAGCCCATTGATTTTGACCAAGATGTTAAAGTTATTGAGGCAAAACGTTGGGCTACAGAGGTTCCGTTGGAACGCTACTGTCAGATCACTAAATTAGATTCGTTTCCAGAATATCTGCTGCAGGATGTAAAAGACGACGTTTTACAACTTTACAGTAACGGCGAATTTACTTACAGCTTACGTGGTGTAAAAGTTAAATTAGTAGTGGTTTGGAACCTTGAAGCAGCTCCCGGCGGTGGCGATACCCATCGCTCATTCATGGTTGGAAAAAATAGCACTTTAGTTATCGACCAAGGACCGCATACTGGAAATAAGCCAGAGCTGTTTGTTGAACCCAAAAGTGATATTGAAAGTTTCAAGCCGTTGCTGGAAAAAGCTATTGCTAAATTAAATATGCCAGGTTTGAGTGTGGTTCAAGATCAACAGCGGTTACGCATTGAAATACCACAAAGCCTGCGCACCACGCATGAAGAACACTTTGGCAAAGTGCGCGACGAGTTTCTCGAAATGCTGGATGGCGGAGCCGAACCAGAAAACTTGCGTGCTAATCTGCTGGCCAAATATAAAACTCTGGCGGTTGCGCGTTCGCTCTCTCGGAACTAAGCATGAGAAAGTTTTTGATTCTGACAACCGCCGCAATATTGGTGG
The DNA here is from genome assembly GCA_002483765.1 of Lentisphaeria bacterium UBA7640. Taxonomy (GTDB): domain Bacteria; phylum Verrucomicrobiota; class Lentisphaeria; order Victivallales; family Victivallaceae; genus UBA7640. The sequence goes on from DLIO01000142.1 coordinate 1,561, forward strand.
CAGTTGCGGTTTCATGTCAAACTCCATCTTGCGGTTGTGGCGACCCGCTCGCTCATTTAGTTGATCGTGTTTGGTTGCCATTAGATTTGCCCGGCATTATGCTGGGCGATATTCCCAACAATGCGGAAGTTGTTTTTACTAAAGACAGCCGAATTAGCGGTTATGCTGGTGGAAACAGTTTTTCCGCAGTCTGTTTGTTGGATGATAATCACACTATCTCGATTGGTACGGTGGTGACGACTAGAGTTGCAACTACGCCGAAATCAGTTCTGCGTTATGAACAAGCTTTGCTGAATGCTTTTCGCCATGCAAAACGTTTTCATATCGACGGCAGCAAATTGATACTCTTCGGTAGCAAGGAAAAACGACTGTTGACGTTAATAAAATCAGAATAAAACTCAGTTGTCCAACTTATGAATGCAAACTGCATTCATGTTTTCAGGTTGAATGGTGGCCTTAAAATACCTTTTTCAGTGATTATACCAGTGATCAGTTGATGCGGTGTGACGTCAAAGGCAGGATTGTAGATTTTCACTCCATGAGGGACAGTGCGACGCCCGAAGCCACAGGAAATTTCTTCTGGATCGCGTTGTTCAATCGGGATACCCGAACCATCAGCGAGGTCAAGATCAATAGTTGAATACGGTGCCGCGACATAAAATGGAACTTCATGATAAGCGGCTAGTATTGCAAGGCCGTAAGTGCCGATTTTATTAGCAGTATCGCCGTTGGTGGCAATACGATCAGCACCGACAATCACGATGTCGATTTTACCCTCACGCATCACTTGTGCGGCCATGTTGTCGCAAATAGTTATCACTTCGACGCCAGCCTGTTGAAGTTCCCACGCAGTGAGTCGCGCTCCTTGGAGTAGGGGCCGCGTTTCATCAGAGTAAACGATAGTCTTCATACCGTTCTCGAATGCTGTATAAATTGGCGCGAGCGCCGTTCCGTAATCACCAGTAGCCAAGGCTCCAGCATTACAGTGTGTTAATACGCCGCAACCCGGCGTCAACAATGGCGCGCCATGGCGGCCAATGGCATGACACATTTCAATGTCTTCAGTCAAAATATTCAATGCTTCGCGCAATAATGCATTTTTTAATTCATCAACTCCTGATTCTGAATCTAAAATCGTAGTGCAACGTTTCAGTGCCCAGAATAGATTGACGGCGGTCGGTCGCGATGAAGCGAAATATTCAGCAAGTTCACGGGCTTTTTTGATCAGTTCAGTGGAATCATTAAATTTTTCGTGGCGAATCACTGCGGCCAGCCCTAAAACGGCGGCGCAACCGATTGCCGGCGCACCGCGTACAACTAAACGTTTGATGCAGTCGAAGATCATTTCTGGGTCAGCTGTTACGATATATTCGCGTTGTTGCGGCAGCAGCGTCTGATCTAACAGGCGCAATTGCCCTTTGCGTGTGGCCAGCTCCGAGTTCCAGTGACGACAAATATCACCAGAATCATCGATCCAGGTTACAGAGTCTAGCATCATTATTGATCCGCCTGGACATCATCTGGAGCTACTGATCTTCTTGTACCGTCGGCTTTTAAGACGCCTTCTTCTTGTGGCTTCTCATAATCAATCCCTGGAATAGCTTTTTCTCCTCCAGCAATAAATACGCGCCCAGTTTTTTCGTCTCTTCCCAAGCGCGGAATAGTTTTACTTTTGCGGTACATTTCTGAGGTTTCGATTTTCCCGTTCAACGTAATCACCAAGTAGCGGTATACTTTTGAGGATAGCGGAATAATCATGTGTAAGTTGCTAAAGCGATCGACATCTCTGTCAATACCATCTTTGCCGAGTTCTTCGCCGATTTGGCGCAATGCGTAAACTTTTTTATCATCCTCTATTTGCAGGTATAATGAATTACATGAATGTTTATAGATACTTAACAAAACATAGTACATTTTATGCACTTGTTTATCATTCCCCTGGCCCAGCAAGTCGGAGAGTCCCGTGGCAACCCGCCAGCGTTCCTGTCCAGCCTCTACAATAAATGGGATTGACTTTGGTGATTTATAATTTTCAATTAGCATTGGATGGCTGATCCAACAATAAATTCGGTAGTTGCCCGGTTTAGAGAGATGGTAATATTCATTGAGGTCGACCAGGTATTCATCGCTCGTTTGACCAGATTTTAGCAATGTTTGCGATATTTTTGGGACTTTTTTGTCGCGTAATTGGATTTGCACACCGCGTGAATCAACAATTTCAAAAAACAATTCTCCTCGCAATTGATTGGCATCACCGAAAACTAATGGGCGGCCACTATCATTGCGCATTAATACCCTAGCCACTATCGGTTCATAGCGGATGAATTTGTAGTCGCTTAAGGATAAGTCGATACTAATTTGTCCATAAACCGACAATATTGGGCAAGCCACCCACAGCAATAATAAAAGAGCTTTTGATTTCATAACAAATCCTTGTTTTTTAAATGGTTGATCAATGAGTCAGAGACTTCTTCAGCGTTTAGGCTTTGGCAAATACTGCCTTTGCCTGGACATTTTCGTTCAAAACATTTCAGGCATTCCACTTCAGCTTGGAAAACTTGATTGTCAGTTCCGTATGGCCCTGTTAAATCTGGGTCGGTTGGCCCAAAGAAAGCGAATACTGGAACTTGGGCGGCAGCGGCAATATGAATCGGCCCGCTGTCGTTGCTAATCAGAACCTGGCAACGTCGAATGATTTCAATCAATTCGCCGATGCTGGTTTCACCTGCTAGCGAAATGATCTTGACCCCAGGAACTTGTTCCATCACTTGTTGAGCTGCTAAACGCTCTGCATCTGAACCTAGTATCAGGAATTTAGCTTCCTTGGCAACCTGTGCAGTTTTGGCAATAACGCTTGCGAAAAATTCTGGAGGCCAACATTTACTTTCCCATCTTGCTCCCGGCGTGACTGCAATCAACAGGTCATCCGCGTTGATTTTTAAGTTAGAGAAACGCTGGTTTACTGCATCAGTAAAGCGCGGAACTGGCATCAGGCTTAATTCCGGCATTGCCGGGGTGTCATTGTTATCGAGTAGTTGCCTTGCTAAACTTAAATTGCGTTCAATTGCATGGTCAACGGAGGATTCTGGAATAAAAATGCGATGGTAAAACAGTTTTGCGGAAAACTCTTTAGGATTTGCAAAGCCGATTTGATGTTTGGTTTTGCATAGCCAGCCGAAAAATGCGCTACGAAATAACCCTTGGAAATCAATTACCATTTGGTAACGTTCTGCACGCAATTGTCGTGTCAATCTTAAAAAGGCTCCGCAAAATTTCGGAAAGCGTGCCAATTCACGGCGCGGAAAAATAATTTTTCGCCTTATTTTTGCCGGACAAAAGTCGATAGCGTCTGCAAATTCTGGATTGACTAGCCAGTCTATTTGGGCGTTAGGATGATGTTTGCGTAATAACGCGACAGCAGGAAAAGTGTGGAATATATCCCCTAAACTGCTTGGTTTGACAATAAGAATATCTGAAGTGCTCTTCATCTTGAGACTTAATTAATTTCCTGATTCTAGCCGCAATGCCAAGCGTTCTGGTAAGCCAGCCGCAAGAACTTTTGCTTGAGTCGTTTTGACGTCGTATGTTACGCGATGGCGGGAAACTTCGCGAGTATCAGTGTTAATAATTGCAAATGAGGCGCGTGGATCACGGTTACGCGGTTGGCCTATGCTGCCGATATTAAAAAGATATTTAAAACCAGTTTCCAAGGTTATATCCAACGCGTCTGAGTCTGAAGCATCTTTTGGAACAGCTCCTTCATTGCTGCGATTCGCCCATAGCGCAATTTCATCAATAGGTCTTTCAGACATGGTCGAAATTGGTTTTTTACAAAATGCCACCGGCACATGGGAATGTCCACAAAAGCAGATTTGCGTGAATTGATATGCGAAGTTATCAGCTGCGTGGTGGATGTCGAAAACGTAACCCCAGTTGTCCGGAGAGTCCAAAGTGGCATGAACAAGAGTGATGTTGGTGCCAGGAATTGTCGCGCGTAATGGTAGGTTGGCCAGCCAGTTACGCTGTTCTGAAGTCAACTGATCCTTGGTCCATAATACTGCTCGGCGAGCATGTGGATTAAAGCCTTCCATGACGTCATCATTATTTGACGCATATTCGTCGTGATTGCCTTTGACTGTGCAGACAAGATCGAGATTACGAATCATCTCAAGACAGACAGAAGGTTCGGCATTGTATCCTACAATATCACCAAGACAGGCATATTTTTCCACCTGTTCTTCTTCGCATCTTTTAAGAACAGCAGTCAGTGCTTCATAGTTGCTGTGTATGTCACTCAATATTGCAATTTTAGCCATTATTAAAGTTGCCCCTTTCCAGTGTTATAATTTCAAATATACAAAAAACGGTGACGGAATAAGCCGGATTCTGTCCCACGCCCGAAGGCGTATCGGCAATCATCTGTCTATGCGGCCAGAACCCGAAACTAAAACGCTGCGGACAACAGCTCGTTTCCTATTTGGCCTTGCTGCGGGAGGGGCTTGCCATGCAACGTGGCTCTCGCCAACGCCCGGTGGGCTCTTACTCCACCATTTCACCCTTACCGTCCGTTGCCGGACGGCGGTATACTTTCTGTTGCGCTTTCCTTCCCACGGCATATTGTCCGTGGTATCCTTCCTTATCAAAAGGACTCCCTGTCCTGTGCAGTCCGGACTTTCCTCCCCGTCATAAATATGGCGGAGCGACTGCCTACCGTCACCGTAAAAGCTTTAATATAACGAAGAGTTGCTATTAATCAAGACCGCTTTATGAAAAAGCTCTCATCCATGCAGAAGGCTCAGCAATTCCGAATGAACATG
>DLIO01000076.1 GCA_002483765.1 Lentisphaeria bacterium UBA7640
TCTCTTTACTCCGACGAGTTTAAAAAAGACCCATTCTCGTAAAGAGAAAGTTGCAAATAACTGAGAGTATTAACATACAAATGCGCGCGCTAATTTAAACCTTAGCGGATGCCGGATAATTCGTTGGCGAAGTAGATGGTTGGAATCATCAAAAGCGCCGATACTGCAAATAATAGATTATATGAATCGAACCAACCGTATAACAGCGCGCCACTCATGCTGGCGCAGATAATTGGCGGTGCCATCAGCAAAGCAATCATAGCGCTACCGCGAGAACGTAAACGTTTTCCCGGAATACTGATCGTCAACGCACTGGACATTGAGTTCCAGACATCTTTCGCGAAGCCTAGCATGAAAAAAATTATTAATGCCATAACGATTCCGTTACATAAAATTGTCAGTACAAAAACCACCAAATAACAGACCAACCCGATAATTAGTCCATTTTTCCAGCTGTAACGATGAGACCAGAAAGCAGTGAAGAGGTTACCTAAAATTGCTCCAATTACTACCATCATGATAAATATTCCCAGCCAACTGTTGCTTAGTTTGAGTTCGTCAATAATTTTAATTGGGATATATGCCAGGCTAACGAAAATTCCACAGTAGCATGCTCTCATCCAGATGAAACGCATAATGTTAGAATTCATTAGCACTTCGCGGTAAGTAACCGGAATTTGGTTATAATGCCGTTTTGGAGTGACGCGCGGCTCACGTATTTTCATCAGGAATCGTATTCCAGCCATCATCATTATTCCTGCCAGCAAAAACAGCAATCCGTAACCAGTTTTATTTGGTTGCCATTCAAGAATTATTTTGACCAGCCAACCGACAAAAATCCCCAACACTGAACTGATGCCAAAGCGGATTGAAAAAAGGCGTGGGATATAGCGTTCCGGCACGGTATTGGCCACCAGTTGGAGCCACGCTGGCGATAAAAATCCAGAGCATAATCCATAGATAAATATTGTTCCGGAGATCAGCCAAGCGGCAGTTATATTATCTTTGCTAAACCATAAAACTGGAATAACCAGCAGATATGGCATGCGTTGAAAAACACAAATTAAACCAACGAAATTGCGTTTATATTTTAATCGGTCGGCAACATTTGCTCCGAGTAATGGGGTAAGCGCACTACCGAGGATCGCCAAAGCTGGTGCAAAAGAGATCAAAAATCCCGATCCGCCAAGTGATTCAATGATTTTAGGCAAGATTGTTTCAAAGCTAATAAAACTGATACCAGTCAGGCAAAGTACGCCTTCGCATACGTGAAGCCAAAAATTACTGATACCTTTGCGCGCCATTGTGATATTCCATTTTTTAAGTGATTTGACGAGTCATATTCTTGATTATAGCCAGCCTTCCAACAAGAAAAATCGGCAGGAGTTAAACAAAAAATATAGTACGGCGAATCGAAATAACAATGCACAAAGGATGAAGAAATTGTCAGATTTTTCTATTTTGGGGGTTGTTTATTTATTGCATCGAGTTAGTTTAACCAATTACACTTAACGAAAAACCCAAAGGAAAAGAGAATGACAATCGAATTAAAAAACGAAATGGATCGCGCTGGATATGCCTTGGCAATGAATGTGGTAAGTTCACTGAGTCAAGCACCAGTTAAGTTTAATACGGCGACTTTCAGTCGGGCAGTAACCGAATTATTCAACGGCGGTGAACCCGCTTTAAACCCTGATGAATATCAACAAATTATGCGTGACTTTCAAAGTAAAGTAGCCGCGGCTACCGAAGCTGAAGCCTCAAAGTTAGGTGAGGAAAACGCTGCTGAAGAAAAAACCTTTATGGCAGAGAATAAAAAGAAAGCTGGCGTAAAAGTCAGTGATTCAGGTTTGCAATATGAAGTAATCACTGAAGGCAAGGGCGAGTTCCCTGGCGAAAACAACCGCGTACGAGTTCATTACGAAGGTTCACTACTTAATGGACAGGTTTTTGATAGTTCCATCCGCCGTGGCGAACCCGCTGAGTTTGGTGTTACCCAGGTGATCCCTGGTTGGACTGAAGCTCTGAAAATGATGAAACCAGGCAGCAAACATCGTTTGTTTATCCCATCAGCCTTGGCTTACGGTTCACGTGGCGCGGGTGGTTCGATTCCTCCGAATGCTGCGCTAATTTTCGAAGTGGAATTGCTTGCGGTTCTTTAAAAAGTTGCAAAATTAGAGTCCAGAGTTAATTCTGGACTTTATTTTAATCACAAAGAACACGATTTTTTTTCAAAGTTCACAGAGAATTTCCTTCGTGCCTTCTTTGAGTTCTTTGTGGTTAAGTTGCTATTTTCTGCGGTCGAGTTCGTCCATTTGATTTTTTAACGGACTTGGTTGCGAATTATCCTAGGGGAGTTTTTAATTATTTTTAACCAAAACATTAAATTCGTACTGATTTTGGATGCCCCATAACGCTGCTTAACCCGTAATTCATCACGCAGGCAAGCAATGATATTGCGGTCGGATAAACCTCCTTCCTCGTAATATGCGATCAGTTCAGGAAGATAAAGCGTCTTAATCTCATGGATATTTATAGCGCGATACATGAATTCATAATCGCCGAGTAAGTTGTAGCTTTCATCATAGAGTCCGATGCGTTCGTAGACTGCGCGTGGAGTGAACATTGAAGGGTGCGTTGCGAAAGCGCCACGTTTTAGATTGTTGGGTCTCCAACCGCGGACGGTTCCGATTTTACTATATTCAACATCGCCCCAAAATATATATTCGTCAAGCTTTTTCCCGTGAAACGTATCCGCTACTTTTTGCAATGCACCGGGAAAGTAATAGTCACCAGCATTGATTATGCCGATTATATCTCCCGAACAAAGTTTGATCCCTTTGTTCATTGCTTCATAAATGCCATTGTCAGGTTCGCTAACGAGCTGAGCCAGTTGATTGCGGTATTTGTCTACAACCTGCAATGTGCCATCGGTTGACGCGCCGTCAATGATGATATATTCGAAATCGTCATATTCTTGCGTCAATACGCTTTTGATGGTTTGCTCAAGCACTTCAGCGCCATTGCGTACTACCGTGATTATCGATATTTTCATGATTCCCCATCAATTTTTGATAATTAACAAAATATATTTTTTAAAATGACCTAGCTACTGGAGTAACTTTATTTGCCGATACAGAAACGACTAAAAATATTTTCTAGTATGTCTGGAGCAATGGTTTCGCCAGTGATAGAACCGAGCGCAGCGATTATGTCACGAAGTAGAATTGCTGCCAACTCCCACTCTTCACATGTTAAGTGTTCAACCGTCTCGGGCAACAGAGCGGAAGCCTCATTAATCAGGGCTAAATGACGCGAGTTAACCGCTATTTCAGGCTCTTCGGCATGTTCATGTCCCCAAACCATTTTTTCGAAGAGATCGAGTAAACTATTTATACCATCTTGATTGAGCACTGAAATTTTAACTGAAGGGCATTTTAGATCTGGTAAAATACGTTGAGGTACCAAATCAATTTTGTTCCATATCGCGATGATGCGGTTGGGATTGGCAGCGCAATTTTCGAGTTCGGCAACCTCTGCCTTTAAATCAGGTTCAGAAGCGTCTAGCAACCAAAAGACAATCTGAGCTAGACTGATAGTTTGTCGGCTCCGTCCAATACCCAAATTTTCAATTTGATCGACCGAATCGCGCAGCCCAGCAGTGTCAGTCAAGCGGATGGGGATTCCGCGCAGTTGGGCTCCTTCTTCAATAGTGTCGCGAGTGGTACCGGGGATTTGGGAAACGATTGCGCGTTCGCAACCAAGCAACAGATTCATTAAACTGGATTTTCCACTATTTGGGCGTCCTGCTAATACGACTCGAATGCCCTCTCGAAGAATCATGCCAGTTTTGGCTGAGGTTGCTAACACCGCCAGTTCTGTTAGAATTTCATTGATTTTTATGATGAAAACATCTGGATGGCTCCAATCAAGGTTTTCTTCTGAAAAATCGAGTCGGGATTCGCATTCCGCTAGGATATCGGTCAACTGATGGCGGAGTTCCGAGATTTTTTGACTTAATGCGCCATTAATTTGTCGTTCTGCGAGATTTAAGGCCATTTGGCTGTGGGCACTGATGATATCGCTGACTGCTTCTGCTTGGGTTAGGTCAAGTTTGCCATTTACAAAAGCTCGAAAAGTGAATTCTCCTGGTTTTGCTGCGCGGGCTTTAGCTTTTAGGGTTGCATCAAGGACACGTTTGGCAGCTAATGCTCCACCGTGACAATGAATTTCAACCACGTCATCCCCAGTGTAGCTACGCGGTCCTGGCATATAAACTGCGAGCGCAGGGTCGCCACCGCTATGGCCATAGAGCATTTGACGCGCAAGTTTCTCGTTTAGAGTCGCGGCACCTTGCCAGATTTCAGCACCTATTTTTAGGGCGTCAGGTCCAGCTATGCGGATGATAGAAATAGCGCCGCCAGTTCCAGTGCAAATTGCACAGATAGTGTCATTGGTATTCATAAGCTAGAATTTTGTATTTATATGATGTTAAACTATAATATATCTGTGCGTTACGCCCATTTCAATAGCTCCTCTTTAGCGTAACCCAAAATGAGATGGAAATTTCACGAGTTTTGATTTGAAGATTATTGCAGCATTGTGTATATTTATTGTATCTATATAAAATTACTTAACGGATTTCTTATGGACATAAAAGATTTAAAGCAAGTATCGCAGAATATGCGTGACGTTTTCGAGCGCGCAAAGAAGTCTTCTCAAAACGACAATCCAGACTATGCGATAGAATTGCTTTGCGATTTAGTCTCTAACGCTCCAGGGTTGCTGCCAGCACGAGAACTGCTACGTGAATATGAGGTCAAGAAATCAGAAACAGCAAGTCCTTGGAATAAAATTAAAGCGCTTGTGTCTGGAAAGTTTTCCGCTCGTAAATGCCGTGCACTTATTGCAGAAAATCCGCTTGATGCGATGCGGTGTTGTGAGGAACATTTAACCAGTTATTTGTTTAATCGTCCTTTGCTTGAGGTTTTGGTGGATGCTGCGCTCGCTGCTGATGCGAATTTTATTGCACAGGAAACTCTTGAGGTAATCTGCTCGCGTTTCCCGGATGACGATGTTTCTCGCGCAAGATTATTGGAGTTGAATAACAAAACTGAAGTTAGCGCTGCTATTCCACAAAACATCAAAATTAGCGAAACGGAACCAGCTGATTTGATTGGCCGGCATTTGCTAAGCAAGGAAGATTTGGAACAAGCTATCGTGCAGCTTGAGTCTGAGCTTGCAGAAAACGATAGTTTTGAGATACGCCGACAGCTTGGCGATTACTGTTGTCAGCTTGGTCTGTATGACAAAGCCGTTGACTATTTTCAGAGTTTAATGGAGGAGGGTGATGATTTCGATCCAGCAATTGATAAATATCTAGAAAAAGCCATGCTGGCGCGTTGGAATGAGGAGATTGTCGCCAATCCAGGACTTACAGCTGATATTGAACAAAAAAAATTTGAATATCGATTAGAGCGCGCAAAAAATCGGGTTGAGCTTTATCCCAACGATAGCCGTTTGCATTATGAGCTGGGAGAACTCTATTTTCAGGATGATAGTTTTGATGTTGCATTGGAGGAGTTCGAGCACGCTAAAGAGAATCCAGTTCTTCGCATTAAGAGTAACCTGTATATCGGACGTTGTTTTGTAGAGAAATATAACTTTTCCGCAGCCATTGAGCCTTTTGTAGAAGCAATAAACGAAATGACGCGAATGGAACAGGAAAAAATGGAAGCGATGTATTATTTAGGCAAGGTTTACGAAGAATTAGGAATGGACAGTAAAGCGCTTGAGATATATAAAGAAATTTATCGCAGTGATATTAGCTTTATGGATGTCGCATCGCGCATTGAGGAGTTATGTGAGCCAATTTCAAAAGTTTTGACTCTCACCTGTTAATAACTCGTTTTTTTCATGTCAAAGCTATTTTGACACGTCTGATACGAGTTTTATGCGAAAATCTCGTAAAAATCTTGATTTTTGTGCGTTAACCCCT
>DLIO01000043.1 GCA_002483765.1 Lentisphaeria bacterium UBA7640
TATTATAATGTCTACTCGACAAAGAAATATAGTTGAAATTGATAGAGAAAAATGCAATGGTTGTGGTGACTGTGTCACCGCTTGTGCAGAGGGCGCGATCCAGATAATTGACGGTAAAGCAGAATTGATCACTGATTCATACTGTGACGGCCTCGGAGAATGTCTCGGGCATTGCCCGATGGACGCGATAAAAATTATTGAACGTGAAGCCGATGAGTTCGACGAAGCGGCAGTAGCTGAAAATGTTAAAAAACATAAAATGGCTGCAGCATCGAATCAGCACCACGACTCCGCGCATAGTCAACCTGCCTCAGCAGGCGGCGGTTGCCCCGGTAGTATGTTGCGCAATTTAATGAAAGACCGTCCGCAACAAAAACCTAATTCTGCGCCGCGCCAAGAGAGTGGAGCGCAATCCGAGCTGCGCCAGTGGCCGGTTCAACTGCATTTAGCCCCGCCAAATTCCCCTAATTGGGATGGCGCTGAATTGTTGCTGTGCGCAGACTGTGTGCCAGTGGCCTATCCAGATTTTCATCAAAATTTATTGCGTGGGCGTCAAGTAGTTATCGCTTGCCCAAAATTAGATGGCACTGACGGATATTTGGAAAAGCTTACCGGTATATTGCGCGACAATGATATTCGTAGTTTGTCGGTTGCCCGAATGGAAGTGCCATGTTGTGGCGGATTGACGCGACTTGCCGAAACAGCCCTAAAGGCCAGTGGAAAAAAAATTCCATTCCAAAATATTATCGTTAAAATTGACGGGACACTTGATTGAAGCCGTTAAAAGTTTAATTTTATTACTCGTGTGATGCTTGTGATTGGTCCTTTGTAATAGAAGTACAAAACGTTCACAAGCGCCACAAAATTCCTATGTTTTAAAATCGTCACGCGTGACATTAGAGGTTAATTATGAAGAATAAAAACATAAACATTGCATTATACGACGCCAAAGCCTATGACATTAACTCTTTTAATAATGCCAACACCGACTTTGGATTCAAAATAAATTATTTGGAAAATAATTTGACCGCAGAAACCGTGCGATATGCGCAAGGTTGTCAAGCTGTATGCGCTTTCGTTAACGACGATCTAGGGCCAGCAGTTCTGGATGAGCTTGAGAAATTAAATATCAAACTCATCGCCATGCGTTGCGCGGGATTTAACAATGTTGATCTAGGCAGCGCAGCTGACCGCATCAAGGTGGTACGGGTTCCGGCATATTCTCCGTATGCCGTCGCAGAACACACACTCGCGATGATTTTGACCCTCAACCGTAAAACCCATCGCGCTTATTTCCGGGTTCGCGATAATAATTTTTCACTCCAGGGCTTGCTCGGCTTTGACATGCATGGCAAAACCCTGGGCGTAATCGGTACTGGGCGAATCGGCAAAACCTTTATCGCAATGATGAGAGGCTTCGGTATGAAGATCCTCGCTTACGATATGTATCCTGATCAAAAATTTGCGGCCGAAAATAACTTCAGCTACGTCGACAAAGAGACCGTTTATAGCCAGTCTGATATTATTTCTCTGCATTGTCCGTTGACTGATGAAACATTTCATCTGGTCGACAAGCAAGCGCTGGCGCAGATGAAGACCGGGGTCATGTTAGTGAACACCAGCCGTGGCAAGTTAGTCGATACCGCCGCGCTAATTGAGGCGCTAAAAAGTGGGCGAGTCGGCTCAGCCGCGCTAGATGTTTACGAAGAGGAAAGTGAATATTTCTTCGTCGATTATTCAGATAGAATTATTTTGAATGATGAGTTGGTAAGACTAACCTCTTTCAATAATGTTTTGGTTACGTCACATCAGGCTTTTTTCACCAAAGAAGCTCTGGCCAACATCGCCGCTACCACTTTAGAGAATATCAAAGAATTCGTTGATGGCAAAAAATTGACTAACGAAATCTGTACTAGATGCTCAGAGAAATGAGGAACCAGTATTCATAATTAATGAATCTAAGTTCGCGCGCGCATTATGCGCGCGCGAACTTAAAGAGATGATTTAGGAAATAATTTGAATCTTTGGCAGTATATGTAAAAATACTCTACGTCGAGAATATAGGATTTGAATTCTATAGGCTTTATGATATTAGTGAAAGCAGGTGGAATATTTAGAATAATTCTTAAAGGAGAAAACTCATGATCAGATTTTTAAAACTATTTTCGTTGGTATTGGCTATGGCCTTTGCACTCTCATCCTGTACTGTTGTTGAAGAGCCAAATAAGAGCACGCGTACGCTTGCCCGACACGAAACTGTTGCAGAATTCCAAGGCACTAAATATCACAGATGTCTTGGCATGACTTCCTTGTGCCCCGACAAGTGTGGCGCATCGGGAACGATCGCGGTATTCAAAATTATCAATTACTTGGATTATAATAAGTTTGGAGAATATGGCGATCCTAAATCCGAGCAATTTGTTTTCTTGATTGAAGATAACATGAAAAACTTGAAAGTTCCTGAGAATATTCGCGACACCGTGAACTCGCTAAAGGAAGGGGATATCGTTCACCTGTCTTGGGATCATAATTACGTGACCACTGATGGTGGCTCAGGGCCAGAACGCCCAATCACAAAATTAGAAAAACAGTCTTCACCCCAGAAGTAGAAATAGTATTTGCCCTCTACGCAGCGTGAAAAACAATCAGTGGGATTTATCTTCTTAACCGAAACTAATATAGTTGAGCTGTTCCACGGACGGCACTCGTTTATCGCTTCTCTGGGATAACCTCTAGCCAGTATGAGTCGGGGTCTTCAACGAAGTAAATTCCCATGTCTGGATTTTCATAGCAGATACAGCCCATTTCTTTATGAAGAGCATGCGCGGCACCGTAGTCGTTAACTTTAAAAGCTAGATGGAATTCGTTGTCGCCAAGATTATACGGCTCCTTGCGATCTCGGAGCCACGTCAACTCCAGCTGATGACCACTTGTGCCATCCTCCAGAAAAACGATGATGAAACTCCCGTCTGGCGCATTGATTCGGCGTACTTCGTGCAAGCCAAACGCTTCGGCGTAGAATTTCAGGCTTTTGTCGAGATCAAAAACATTGAAGTTATTGTGAACCATTCTAAACTGCATAAAATTGTTTCCTCCATCAATTGCATTGCGCTTGAAATTGGAACGAGTATTTAGGTTCGCGCACGCATCATGCGAGCGCGAACCTAAAGAGTTAATTTAGAGAATCGAAGCGATCTCAACAAGCTTGCCATTTGCGGCGCGGCTTTGGCTTGCAGCCTCAAGAAATGCAATAATTTCTAAACTCTCGGCGAAATCAATCGGTGCTTTGCCAGTAGCAAAAAACGGTACAATATGTTTTAGCATCTGTGCATAATACGGCACATCTGACAACGCCATTGATGATTTATTCGCTTTGTCGGTAGTAATCGTGCAACCAAAATTATTGCCGCCAAAACGGTTTCCACGCATGGTTCCCATGCGACCGTCAGACCACATGCCAAGAACGACGTCAAATTTATCATTGCTGAACGCCTGAACCGACGCGCAACCTTTGCCCATAAATGAAAACAGTACTTCGGCCGAATGAATGCCGTACCAAAAATAATCACGGTAATCTTCAAGTAACGCCATCGGCCCGAATGCATCGCATGATCCAACTTTTTCATCATCATCTTTAAGCGTGCTGATGCCGTTGGCATAGCGAATAGCCGAAGCGGTCATTACCGGAATATTCTTGGCTTTGGCAATCGCCGCAATCTCTTTGGCATCACTCAGCGAACAAGCCAGCGGTTTATCAATGAAAACTGGCTTGCCAAACTTTGCCAGAATTTTGAATTGTTCTAAGTGTTGCGCGCCGTCTACGCTTTCGAGAAAAAACGCATCTAGTCCTTCAAGAGCTTCAATAGAATCGACGATTTCAATCCCTTTGCCTTTCAGTTCTTCAGTGAATTGGCCGACACGATTACGACTGTTGGAAAAGGTTGTGCTTCCGCCTGGAAACGCCTTAACAACTTGCGCGCCTGGCACGTAAAATTCGTTGTTTTTGTCATTGAGTAAATTTACGAACGCTGGACAATGTGAAGTGTCCAACCCGATCATTCCTACCTTGATAGTCATTTTATCTTCCTTGGGTTGTGATTAAGTCCGCGCTTTCACGCGCGGATTTTGTTTTTTATATGGGATCAAAGTTAACTCCGGAACTGGTTCTCCGGCAATCTTTTTTTTCATCATCTGCCACGCTGTCTCACCGGTCAACTCCGGTTGCTGTTCATAGAAAGTCACTGGCGCCGAGTAGCTGGTTTTTTCCTTGTAAGCATCGGTAACGGCAAGAAGAAAATCTTCACCCGGTTTCAAGCCAGCCCGACGCGCCGCTTTGGCTAGAGGTTCAATCATTATTTCACCGTCAATATAGATAGCATCAGGGCACGGTTTTGATTTGAACATCTCCAACATTTGCGTGGGAAAACTAGCCAATGAAGGGATCAATCTTTCTACAGTGACGCCCTTATCCCGCAATTCATCCGCCATAACCACGCAAGCATCGCCGAGACGTCGATTGGGATCGCAGCTGTCGTAATCATTAATTGCGATAATTGAACGGCATCCATGCTTCGCCATTCCACTCATGATTTCGCGAATTACTTTGCTATGATCTGACGCCACGCAACATCCATTCGAGCCGGGCTCGAAATGCTGAGTGCGATTGACCACTACGGTAGGAATATCGGTATCTATAATTTTATTAATGTGGATGTCGTCGAAATCGCTTTGAAGCACGATGATGCCATCAACCCGTCCCTGATTAATATTGCGCAGGTAACTGTAAGCATTATCGCGAAAGGTCAGCAATAAATTATAATCGTCTTTATTCATTGCCGTCACTGCGCCATAGATAATTCGTTGATAAAACAACCGAAGCATCGCCTCATAACCTGGTTGCATCAACCCGACGGTAAAACTTTTGCCAGTAACGAGGGCGCGTCCGACAAAATTAGGGCGATACCCCATTTCTTTGGCGATTTTTTTGATGCGTGCTCGAGTGTCAGGATTAACTCTAGTGCCAAGTTTGTGATTTAGCGCATGCGTGACCGTAGTCAAACTAACTCCGGCGGCTTTCGCGACATCTCTTCTTTTTATTACATTTTTGAGCATTAATGTTTTCCTGCATAATATTTATTACACTATAAATATTATGCCTAAAACCACAAAAATCAATCACCGAGTAGAAATAAACCGGTTTTTTATTCTCTCGCATCCATAAGCATTTGATCCCTAAACCACATAGGCATCTGCTAAAGCTAAAATTGCGTTTAGTTTTGATATTTCTCTGAGTTGCAATTGCTACTTATCGATGGTATCCTAGGACTTTATGAAGTTGATGAAACGAAAAAGTGGGCAAATTGATAAATTAAGCAAAGGAACGCTGGAGTTAATGTCGCGACGTCGCATGCCATTGATCTTGGTGACAGCAACGGGCAAGATAGACGATTTTGCATAAATTAAAAAATAATAACCCGGAGAAGTGCAAATATGAGTAATGTTGAGTTAAACTCTATCTTAGAAGATATCTTTCCTAAATTTGAGGAAGATTTTAAAGCTGAAGTAGGCGAGTCGTTAAATGCATCTAGCTTTAAGGCATTTCTTGACGATAAGCAAGGAAATAAATATAAAGATTTGCCTAGTAGAGCACGGAATATACTTGATGTTGATAGCTGGACTGAAGAGATGATAAAGCCAGGAAAAATATTAGAGAAAGTCAACCGTGCCGTTAAAGAGAGTGAAGGTCTTGCCCTGTGGCCTTCTAAAAATAAACAATTATTTGATGAATCCCAAGAACCTAAGATCGGGAGAATGTTTTATAATTTGTATAAAAATAAGGTCAGTGATGAAGAATCTTTCGATACTTTGGTTGGGCGGAACGTTTTTGGGAAAAATTACAAACTATTATCTTATCTGTTTTTCATAAAAGACGAAGAGAAATATTGTCCTGTTGCTCCGGAAAGTTTTGATGAAATATTTCATTTATTAGGTGTGCCGTTCGCGACTAATGCTAAGGCGAGTTGGGATAACTATTATGAGTTTTATATTCCGAAAATAAAGGAAATTAGCAATTATTTTCAGGAGAAACTCGGAGGTACATTTTCTTTGCTCGATATTTATTGTTTTTTACAAATACGTAAAGGCAAACATACTACAAAAAAACTTGATGAACCAAAACCAAAAGGGGAAAATATTAGCATGAAAGATTCAACTTTATCTTTAAATACAATTTTTTATGGTCCGCCAGGTACGGGAAAAACATATCATACAGTAGACAAAGCCTTGGAGATTTGTGGGGTTGATACCTCCAACATGAAACGTCCTGAGGTCAAAAGAGAGTTTCAAAAACTTGTAGACTCCGGAAGAATAATTTTTACTACCTTCCATCAAAGCATGACCTACGAAGATTTTATTGAAGGCATTAAACCTATTCTTAACGATGAGGAGGATGAAAATAGTAACCTCGCATACGAATTGAAAGATGGAATCTTTAAACGGCTTGCAATTAAAGCCTCCTTTGAGTACCTGAAGGAGTCAAAGAAGCAACAAATAATTGATTTTTCAAGCGCGTATAACAAATTCATTGGCGATGTCCTAGAAAAATTAGAACAGGATATTAAACCCGAATACGAGATAAAAACACAGGACAAAAAACTTATTATTACTGAGATCACTAAGCACGATAACATTATAGCAAAACATTCTTCGGGTGACAGATCATATACTATCTCGAAAGACAGACTATCATTGCTGTATGAAAAACTTGAAATGCATGACAAGCTGGAGAATTTTGACAATATCAGTAATATCAGTGAGACCATCAGAAGGATGATTAAAGGATGCAACGCAACATTATTCTGGGCGATCTTAAATGAACTTCGCAAAAATTATCTCCGCAAATCGCCTACCCCTGGTGCAGAAATCACGTATGATGACAAAAAAAGAAGCGTTGAAGAAAACAAAGATATTTCCGTTTACAATGATCATTCCGAGCTTGATTATGTTTTGATTATCGATGAGATCAATCGTGGGAATGTTTCGGAGATTTTCGGGGAACTCATAACCCTGATTGAGGATGATAAAAGATTAGGCAAAGAGGAAGTTCTTTTAACGGAGCTTCCATACAGCAAAAAGAGGTTTGGTATACCAGCAAACCTTCATATTATTGGTACAATGAATACTGCTGACCGCAGTGTCGAAGCCTTAGATACTGCGTTACGCAGACGTTTTAGTTTCGAAGAGATAATGCCTGACCCAGAGATGGAACTATTAAAAGGCAAGGAAATTGACGGTATTAATATATCTGATTTACTGAAAACTATTAATGAGCGTATTGAAACTTTAGTTGATCGTGATCACATGATTGGGCACAGTTATTTTATTGCTCCAGATTCCATTGATGACTTAAAGAAGGTTTTCGAAGATAAAATAATCCCGTTACTACAAGAGTACTTTTATGGGGATTATGGAAAGATCGGTTTAGTACTTGGCAAAGGTTTTATCGAGGCAAAAGATGCAACATGTAAATTTGCAGATTATGACTATAACTTTGAGTCTGAACTCGATGAAATAAAACTATTTAAAATCAAAAAATTGAAGGATAGTAACGAGTTTGAATCTGCAATACAAAAATTATTGAACAAGAGCAATAATGATACAACAAAATCAACAGAAGAAGCCTGACAATATCAAAACAGTTTTTGAGCACGAAAAACTGTTGTTTAAGCCCGAGGATAAGCTTTACCAAGCTCTTCAGGCTTTCCATGGTGAGAATGGTGTCCCTTTTTTCTCTTTGATAAATAAAGGAGTTAAATTCAACAGTTATGTTGGGGTAATCCAGGTGGGCAAAACTCTGATTGAGGTATTACCAAAAACTGATAATTCTGGCGCAAAGAAAGATGATTGGCGAAACATCCTGATTGCCATGATCAAACAAGTCGGAATGTTTAATGTCAAAACGCCAAGTCATGCGAATTTGAAGTTGAAATCTAATTCAATTCTTGATCTCTACTTCGACCTTTTTTTAAATGAAGTAGAACAACTGCTGCACAGAGGGCTAATAAGAAAATATCGCAGGATTTGCGAGAATCAGAAAGCTTTAAATGGAGCCTTAAAGTTTAATAAGCATATTTCAGAGAATATGATTCATAAAGAACGTTTTTATGTTTCACATTCTACTTATGATAGACATCACACGTTACATCAAATCATTTTTAAAACCATTAAACTGATTAAAGCATTAAATACCAGCCGTTTCCTGGACAGTAAAATTGGGAGTCTTTTACTCAACTTCCCTGAAATGAAGGATATCAGTGTGAGCGAAGGCCTCTTTAATCGCATTTTCCACAACCGCAAGAGCGAACCGTACAGACAAGCAATAGAAATATCGCGCCTGCTCTTACTCAATTACCATCCCGATGTCAGCAAAGGCTATAATAATGTTTTAGCTTTGATGTTTGATATGAACACCCTTTTTGAAAAATATATTGCAAACATGATCAGAAGAGCTGCTAAAGGTGAATACTGCGTTAAGACCCAATCCAGCAAGCATTTTTGGCGCAGCAGGAGCACATCTGTTTATAAAGTAATTCGCCCTGACATTGTAATCACTAAAGACAACGAAATATGGATACTTGACACAAAGTGGAAAATTCCATTCGACAATAGACCTTCTGACGATGATCTAAAACAAATGTACGCATATAGCCTTCAATTTGGCGCTAAGTCAAGTTATCTTTTATATCCTGAGTATCCCAACAGTCAAAGACACAGGGGATATTTCCAAGAACCCAAAAATTCTAATAACCCTCACGAAGAAATACAGTGCTCAACATTTCCTATTCCTGTTCTTTGCGGGAACTCTTTAAATGCGCATATTGGCGGAGAAATTCTTTCGGCATTAAAAAACTAACATGAACAGCAGAGTACATTGCCGATTTAAGATTATGCTAAATCGAGTCAAGAAGTGGCGAATATTTTATAGCAGGATTCGTTTTTTATTAGAACTATTTTAACCTGAAAGTCGGATAAAGTGTACGCTTTATCCGACTTTCAGGTTAATAACTATACGGAAAACTCGGCCATTAAGTATGAGGATTTTTCCGCTAATTGCACTTGGAATTTTCCTAATTCGAGGCAAGTAATTTTGCCATCAGCGTTGCTAGTCACTTCGGTTATTTTTGATGATCTTTTTTTAAGGTAAGGGATATCCCAAATTACTGATTCTGGGGCGCCAAATTCACGGAACACTAAAATAAATCCCTTTGTGCCCGCAGTATTTATTGAAATGAAACCACTCATCGCCTTGCCATTGGGCTCTTCACCAATGGGATATATTTCCCCTTCAAATATCTGTGCACGATACTTTAAATGTAAGTCGATCATCTCGCGAAAGATCTTTTTAGTGTTATTTGGAAGTTGCGATGGTGCAAGCCAGATCAAAGGGTTAGAGAACATGGCGATTGCCAGCCAGTACTCGGTAGGATAAACATCCGGTGCAGTCATTTGATAGTTTTCGTAGGCTTCATAACAGATAGCGTTAGGGTTGGCAACTTCAATTTGAAGAGTTTGCGGGCGCACATATTTAGACAAACACCATAAATTCTTGAGTGTCAATTCAGGATGATATGGGCAAAAGATTTCCCTGTGAATATAACGATTTTCAAGAAAAATATTGCCGTATTCCAGAAACATAAAATAGCCAGGACGTTGTCCGTTGGTGGTATCTAGATTGAAAAATATTTCGCCGTTTGAACGTTCTCGAAGATTTGCTAGTAATTTCTCTAAATTATCTTCCGCCTCTTTAGTACGAATTTTTACGGCATCTATCTTAAACATTTTGATATTATATTTCAGGTAAAAGTCAAAAATAATATCTGCAAACTGTTGCCAATCACGATACTCACAGTTAAAACTAGGGGCGACCCATAACGCTATTTTTACTTTACTGTCATGAGATTGTTTAACTAATTTATCAAAACCATTTGGCAAATGTTGTTGATCTATCTCCCAAAAGTCTGGTTGTATATTACGATTATATCTATTTAATTCATACAATCCTTGTCCTTTCTGCCATCCATCATCAACCTGATAGTGAGTGGCGTTGAGTTCACCAGATGCGGTGATTTCCGTCAATAAAAAATCCTCGCTAACCAAGTTTGGGAAATTACCACAGCCCCATGGATTAACCGTTACCGAGTATTCTTTTTCTGTCTCGGGGAAACGCAAACGCAAATATTTCTTTAAGCTTTGCTGTTGCTCTCGGAGCGGATGAATGCCGATGACATTGCGGTAAGAGCTCAAGAAACCATCAGCATTAACTTCTTGCGGATGAACTCCCCAACAGCATGAACAGATAGTATTGTTATCCGTAATACGAAAATCATGATCTTCAAAATCACGCCTCTCTGTGCTTGGTGGAGCTTCCTGTAAAAAGAATATTCCACAATCAATACTTTCACAAAATAACAAATTACCGGTCGTACAATTTTTCAAGTCGGTATATTCTGTAACTAAATCATTGGTATAATCAGTTCGACCTCGAAACTCTACAGATTTTATCGCTTTGAAATCAGCCGATAAACGCAAGACCTCAACGCGGCTCTCCTGGTTTTTCGGGGTATATTCCTCCGGTCGGTCAAGACGGGCACGCCGACTCCAATACACATTCGCACTGACAGGAGATTTTATCGCATTTTGGGTACCTAGAAAAGGCCGTTCGGGGTAAATAAAATATGATTTAATAAATTCGAGTTGCTGGATATTTTCCTTGATATGAATATCCACCTTAACATGTTCCCCATCACGCCAAGAAGCGGAAAGAATGGATGCTTCGATATTAACCAATTCAAA
>DLIO01000085.1 GCA_002483765.1 Lentisphaeria bacterium UBA7640
TTTTTGAGACTAAACTTTTACCATAAAATGTCACTGGTGCCGAATAGCTGGGTTTCTCCTTGTAAGCGTCGGTAACCGCAAGAAGAAAATCTTCGCCCGGCTTCAAGCCAGCCCGACGCGCCGCTTTGACTAGGGGTTCAATCATTATTTCACCATCAAGATAGATGGCGTCAGGACATGGTTTTGATTTGAACATATCCAACATTTCCGCGGCAAAATTGGGTAACGAAGGGATTAAGCGCTCTATAGTGATGCCTTTATCTCGTAACTCTTCAGCCATAGCCACGCAAGCATCACCAAGACGTCGATTGGGGTCGCAGCTGTTG
Source organism: Lentisphaeria bacterium UBA7640 (assembly GCA_002483765.1). GTDB lineage: Bacteria > Verrucomicrobiota > Lentisphaeria > Victivallales > Victivallaceae > UBA7640. Next base: position 327 of record DLIO01000085.1, read on the forward strand.
TAATCATTAATTGCGATAATTGAACGGCACCCCTGCTCCGCCATTCCATTCATGATTTGACGAATCACTTTGTCATGATCTGACGCCACGCAACATCCATGCGAGTCGGACTCAAAATGTTGAGTGCGATTGACTACCACGGTCGGAATATCGGTATCCAAGATTTTGTTGATGTGGACGTCATCAAAATCGCTTTGAAGCACCATGATGCCATCAACCCGTCCCTGATTAATATTGCGTAGATAACTGTAAGCATTGTCGCGAAAGGTCAACAACAGATTGTAATCATCTTTGTTCATGGCCGTCACTGCGCCATAGATAATTCGTTGATAAAACAGCCGAAGCATCGCTTCATAACCCGGTTGCATCAGCCCAACGGTAAAAGTTTTACCAGTAACCAGAGCGCGCCCGACAAAATTTGGGCGATAGCCCATCTCTTTGGCGATTTTCTTGATGCGCGCCCGGGTTTCAGGATTAACTCTAGTGCCCAATTTGTGATTCAGCGCATGCGTGACCGTAGTCAAGCTGACTCCGGCGGCTTTGGCGACATCTCTTCGTTTTGTTACATCTTTAGGCATTAACGTTTTCCTGAAATATATTTATTTATCCTTAATAATAACGCCCAAATTAACAAAAATCAATCACAGCACAGAAATAAACCGGTTTTTTATTTTCCACACCCTTCTGAGATATAAAATCAACGAAATGGCCGGAGATTACAAATGAATAGCTAAATCAGGTAATTTATCTCATTAATTTTTCATAATTATAACAATAAATTTTGTTTCTTTCATGCGTTCCATTGCCGTCATGTAGTGCCAATTTCTTAAGTGCTGATTATGCGACTTAATAACTATACGGAAAATTCAACCATCAAGTAAGTTGATTTTTCCATTAATTGCACTTGGAATTTCCCAGATCCGAGACAAATAATTTTGCCGTCTGTATTGCTCGCTACTTCAGTTATTTTCAACGATCCTTTTTTGATGAATGGAATATCCCAAATTACTGATTCCGGGGCACCAAATTCACGGAACACTAGAATAAAACCCTTTGTGCCTGCAGTATTTATTGAAATGAAACCACTCATCGCCTTGCCATTGGGTTCTTCACCTATGGGATATATTTCCCCTTCAAATATCTGTGCACGATACTTTAAATGTAAGTCGATCATCTCGCGAAAGATCTTTTTAGTGTCATTTGGAAGTTGCGATGGTGCAAGCCAGATCAAAGGGTTAGAGAACATGGCGATTGCCAGCCAATACTCGGTAGGATAAACATCCGGCGCAGTCATTTGATAGCTTTCGTAGGCTTCATAACAGATAGCGTTAGGGTTGGCAACTTCAATTTGCAGAGTTTGCGAGCGCACATATTTAGATAAACGCCATAAATTCTTGAGTGTCAATTCAGGATGATATGGGCGAAAAATTTTCCTGTGAATATAGCGATTTTCAAGAAAAATATTACCGTATTCCAGAAACATAAAATAGCCAGGACGTTGTCCGTTGGTGGTATCTAGATTGAAAAATATTTCGCCATTTGAACGTTCCCGAAGGCCCGCTAGTAATTTCTCTAAATTATCTTCCGCCTCTTTAGTACGAATTTTTACGGCATCTATCTTAAACATTTTGATATTATATTTCAGGTAAAAGCCAAAAATAATATCTGCAAACTGCTGCCTATCACGATATTCACAGTTAAAACTAGGAGCGACCCATAACGCTATTTTTACTTTGCTGCCATGAGATTGTTCAACTAATTTATCAAAACCATTCGGCAAATGTTGTTGATCTATCTCCCAAAAACCTGGCTGTATATTACGATTATATCTATTCAGCTCACACAGTCCTTGCCCTTTCTGCCATCCATCGTCAACCTGATAGTGAGTGGCGTTGAGTTCACCAGATGCGGCGATTTCCGCCAATAAAAAATCCTCGCTAACCAAGCTTGGGAAATTACCACAGCCCCATGGGTTAACTGTTACCGAGTACTCTTCTGCTGTCTCGGGAAAACGTAAACGCAAATATTTCTTTAAGCTTTGCTGTTGCTCTTGGCGCGGATGAATGCCGATGACATTGCGGTAAGAGCTCAAGAAACCATCAGCATTAACTTCTTGCGGACTAACTCCCCAACAGCATGAACAGATAGTGTTGTTATCCGTAATACGAAAATCATGATCCTCAAAATCTCGTCTCTCCGCGCTAGGTGGAGCTTCCTGTAAAAAGAATATTCCACAATCAATACTTTCACAAAACAACAAATTACCGGTCGTACAATTTTTCAAGTCGGTATACTCTGTAACTAAATCATTGGTATAATCAGTCCGACCTCGAAACTCTACAGATTTTGTCGCTTTAAAATCAGCCGATAAACGCAAGACCTCAACGCGGCTCTCCTGGTTTTCCGGGGCATATTCTTCCGGTCGGTCAAGGCGGGCACGCCGACTCCAATACACATTCGCACTGACTGGAGATTTTATCGCATTTTGGGTACCTAGAAAAGGCTGTTCGGGATAAATAAAATATGATTTAATAAATTCGAGTTGCTGAATATTTTCCTTGATATGAATATCCACCTTAACATGTTCTCCATCACGCCAAGAAGCGGGAAGAATGGAGGCTTCGATATTAACCAATTCAAA
>DLIO01000093.1 GCA_002483765.1 Lentisphaeria bacterium UBA7640
ATACGGGATCAAGATTCCTGAACTTACTGAAAAAATCAATGTCATTAAGGCAAGTTCCTTGACCCCATATGGTTATTTTTCGCAAGAACTTACTCTGGTTTGGGATAAAAAATCTTTTCGCCGCTGTAATTTTTACATTGACGACCATATTTTTGTATTTACCGATCTAGCAAAAGAACGGCCCAAAAACGCATTTAACCATTTTTATCTCAGCGGTTTGAAGAAAATCAATGAAAAACATGGGACGAAATTCACTCTAAACGCTTTTTATCACAATGCACATCATGAATTTTTGCTTAAAGATATGCCTGATATCTGGAAACAGGAGTTCATTGATAACTCTGATTGGCTGAAGCTTTCATTTCACTCTTACAGTGAATTCCCTGATCGTCCTTACATCGAAGCTTCTGCCGAGGAGTTCGGTCACGATTGGGATTTGGTGCAAAGTGAGATCAACCGGTTTGCCGGAGAAGGATCTTTCATCCCGCCAGTGGTGATACATTGGGCGAATATTCATCCTGCTGTGGCTCAGGAGATGATTCGGCGTGGCACAAGATGTTACTCCAATAATCTGCGTCCGCGGGTCATGGGTGGCCCCAGCCTTGCTACCCGTCAAAAAGGCGGTAGTATGCCAGCTCTGACTGAACAACCTTCCGGTTCGAACGTTAACCACACTCTGGCTAGCGAAGGATTGGCATTGCACTATGGCTTTTATGAAGAGGCCGATTATCTTGCAAAACATGCGTCTTATTACGATCCGCAACTTCAGCTTTATTTTTTCGGCAGTAGTGGAGCTTGCTGTAATCTAGTTCCGTTAAAAGAGATCCCCAACCGCTATCAAAAAGTTATCGATAATGCTGAAAAATACGGTTTTGAGACCTTAAGTGGTGCAAGTCATGAGCAGTATACCTTTTCGTATTACCCGAACTACCTACCCGACCATATGGAACGGCTTGAGTGCGCCGCTCGTTGTATGGCGGAATTTGGATGCGAACCTGTTTTCTTCAATGATGGAATTCTTGGTAATACGGCATGGGATTAAAACTTGCTCGAATTTTTTAACATTTCCAACAACATGAATAAATGATTTACTGTTTCTGACTATTCCCGATGCAAGTATATGTAGTGTTTTACTAAAAAATTAATCAATTAATAAAAAGGGTTAACCTAGAAATTATGGAACTTATTGATTTGACATTTGACGTTGGTTTCGAATCAAAGGAATATAGATTAGATTTGAAGTCGCCGGGAATAAAGTACACTGCGGTCTGTTATGATTTCAAAATAAACTCAATGGCTGGTACTTATATTGATTTTCCGGGACATATTGTCGAAACTGATAACGGCCAAAATGCTAAAGATTACCCTTTGGAAAAACTTTACCGACGGAACGCTAAAGTCATTCATCTGAACCGGACAGAGGGAGCGGTAAGTGCAAAAGATTTAGCTGAAAATTCTCAATGCAAGATAGATAAGGGTGATGCTTTAATCATAAACGCGCTTGGAAATTTGCGTTTTGACGAGGTGCCGAAACGAAGTGTTTATTTAGATAAATCTGCGGTTGATTGGATTATTGAACAAGGAGTCGAATTATTGATTTCTGATATTTATGAATCCACTGAACTTCTAGGAGTGTTTTATTATCTGTTTAAAGCCGGGATCTCAACAATCTGCAACCCAGTTAATATGGATGAAATAACAAAGTCGGAAGCTAAAATAACTGTACTCTTATTGCCAATCAAAGGGGCTGTACAAATTCCGTGCAGAGTAATTGCGGAAATATGATAACTATTTGAAAACGAGAAGTCGTAAGACATTATGGCATAAAAAATTAATAAACAAGAGGGTTTTCAATGGATAAAGCAGAAATAAAGAAGCATTTAAGTGATTTCGGCTTAAAAAATGGCGATGTTGTTATCGTGCACAGCTCTTTATCTAGCACCGGGTATGTTAAAGGTGGCGCAGATGCTCTTGTTGATGCCTTTCTGGAAACTATTGGCAATGAAGGAACCCTAGTTGCGCCAGTTTTCGGTAATCTTGGAGTTTTTACCGATACACTCAAAAATCGCTCTGAAGCGGTTGTTAGCGATTGCCCTTTGGGAACAGTTGCGGCGATTGGCGCGAATGCTGAATTTATTTGCCGCGACCATCGAAAAGCTGACACTGCTTACGGACACAATACACCGTATATAAAAATAGCAGAGTTAGGAGGTTATGTCTGCCTCTTGGGCGTTGATCAGGACAGGAATACAACTTTACATTCTGTTGAGGCTCTACTCGAATTACCCTATCTGGGAACTCAAAAAATCAAACTCGAAAACGGCAATGAAAAGAGTTTTAAATGTTATCCCGGACCGCATCGTGATTTTATTGGAATCGACCATGTTATGTGTCAGAATGGTAAAATGAAAATCGGCAAGATTGGCAAAGCAGTTGTACGTTTGATGAAATCTCAGGATTTAATCGATACCTTTACAGAATTAGGAAAGAGATATCCTGACTTTTGTTTATGTGACAACAGAAATTGTGCTGATTGTGTTAAGCAACGTGCCGCTATTCGCAAAAATAGATTAGCCGAGGAAGACTTTAAACTTTCTATCGCGTCAAGTGTTGCCGGGAAATATATTCCTGAAATGATTGACAACTTAAAAACTGCAGGTGCTGAATATGTAGAATTGGATATTATTCAAGGCAAGCCAACACATAAACTTTCTGCTGATAAACTCAAGAAAGCAGTCGACGAGTTTGCCGAGAATGATATAAAAATATCCGCGTTACGTTTGTCAGCTGTTCCGAAAGATATTAAAGAAATTCTTGAATTGCTAAAAGCTACCGGGATTAATGATTTAATCATACCTCTATCTGCAGATGTTGGTGAATTTATTGACCAATCAACAAAAGCAAAAATCAATATTTCATTTGTGAATTTGGGTGTTTCCGGCCCCTATGCTGCAAATATTATGAGTGGATTGAACGCCAGATTTGTTTTTAGCCCATCGGAATTTGCTAAAGCGGGAGAGATGCCATTTCTACAGTCATTTAGACAAGGTAAATTCGGCAAATATATCTCCCAACTTGATATTGAAGATGCGTTGTTTGATGGCACTCCTAGCCTTTTGGCTTCTGGTAATGCTGAGATAAGAGAATTAATTTCTATTCTTCGCTGCGCTAGTTTTTCCGGCTTCATGACGATTTCCGGTAGAAACAGAAACTTAGGAAGCGCCAAAGATTTAACCGAAAAAGTTATAAAGTTATTGAAATAATCCATAAGCAAAATATCCAGCAAGGAAGTGAGAGTTTCGTCTGCGAATGAAGCCAAAAAGTAGCATCTACCTTCCTTTTTCCATCTGTGTTAATCTGTGGTTAGTCAGAGGAATGAGGCCAAGAGTAATATCATACAAAATTCCCTTTCCGTTTGTACTTTTGTTAAATTTGCGTTGTGGAAATGCGTTTGGAGACTTTGATAATTTGAATTAAGATTTTGTGAGATTATTATTGTAATTTAGGGAATTATTTTAAAAAGGAAACAAAAACCATGGATAAACTTCGTATTGGGGTGAGTTCTTGTCTGCTGGGTCGTAATGTGCGCTATGACGGTCAGCACAAATTAGATCGTTATGTTGCTAATGTTTTGGGCAAGTTTGCTGAATTTGTGGAGGTTTGCCCAGAAGTGGAGTGTGGCTTGCCGATTCCACGCGAGGCGATGCATTTGGCCGGTAATATCGACGATCCACAACTGGTTACAGTGCGTAGCGGAATTGATCACACAGATAAGATGAAGTCGTGGATAACGAATAGGCTTGACGAACTGGAGAATGAACAACTTTGCGGTTTTATCTTTAAAAGCAAATCGCCCAGTTCCGGCAGGTTTAATGTTAAAGTCTACGGTAAAAATGGAATCCCAGTTAAAAAAGGTGTCGGCCTTTTTGCCAGGGCTTTTACTGAGCGTTTCCCTCTGATTCCAATTGAAGAAGAGGGGCGGCTTAATGACAATGTGTTACGAGAAAATTTTATTGATAAAATTATGGTTTTTGGACGTTGGCGCGAATATGAAAAAAATGATGGTTCCATGCCGGGATTGTTGGATTTCCACAGTCGCCACAAATACATGCTAATGGCGCATTCTCCAAGCAAAACGACTGAATTGGGACGGATTCTTGCAGCTTATAACCGTAAAAACCTAGCTGAAACCAAAGAACAGTATCTCGAAAAATTAATGGTAGCGTTAGATTGTAAAGTTACCGCTAAGAAAAATCGCAACACGATGATGCATGTCATGGGTTACTTCAAAAAAGAGTTATCGCCAGATGAAAAAGAAGAGTTGTTAGATCTCATTGACGGTTATGTTGATGGTCTATTCCCAATGCTCTCCCCGTTGACTTTACTTCGTCATTTTGCGCGCAAATACAATAGCAAATTCTTACTCCAGCAATACTATCTCAATCCTTCAGCGGAAGAACTTCAATTGAAATATCACGTTTAAGAATCGAACACGGAAAGAAAAAAAGGAAGAGGGAATTTAACCCAGAGGCATGGAGAAAAGAGAAAGTGTATTTTCCTGGAAGTCTTCATCATTCGCCCAGATGTTGTGACGCTGATGAGGGGTTTGAGTTGTTTTGAAATTCGGATGCGGACGACACGGTCATTCGATACGGCTGGGTATCCACGCTCTATAAATAATTGATAACAGTTGTCTCTACGCCTACAACCTTCTGCAAATTAGACTTATAACTTCACGCGCGCATAATGCGCGCGCAAAGTTTGAGATGGAAATTATGGTACTTAATTTATGATCTTTCTTTCTACATTTTATCTGAGCCGCCGTACCTCTGTATTAAATTTTCCTCGTTTAACACTTTCGTGGTTCGGTTGCGATGGGTTTATTATCGTGCTTAAAGCGTAAAAAATTGCGGGTGAACTTAATCGTGTTTATGAAGTGGTGTGGCTTGAAAAACGAGTTGTAAGGTATAGATTATTTATTCATTAATTTATGTTTAAAATCCAAGCAAAAGTGAGGTAATTTCATATCATGTCTGATCTCAAAAATAGTGATATTCCTAAAAACGACGTAGAGAAACTTAAGGTGCCGCATGTCGGTTATCAGGCTGATTCAATTACCGTCTTAGAGGGATTGGAAGCGGTAAGAGTGCGTCCTAGTATGTACATCGGTGACACCGGAGTCCGCGGTTTACACCATCTAGTTTATGAAGTTGTCGATAACAGTATTGATGAAGCTTTGGCCGGACACGCCAATAGTATCAAAGTCGTTATCCATGAGGACAACAGCGTTTCCGTGATTGACGATGGACGTGGTATTCCAGTTGATATTCACCCAACCGAGGGCAAACCGGCGGTCGAAGTTGCATTGACAATGTTACACGCTGGCGGCAAATTCGACAAAGATTCCTACAAAGTTTCTGGTGGTTTGCATGGTGTCGGTGTTTCATGCGTAAACGCACTGAGCGAGTGGCTGGTTGCAGAAGTTGACCGTAATGGCTTCAAACATCATATTAAATTTGTTCGTGGTATTACTGTTGAGCCGTTGACTCAAACAGGACCGATTGAAAATACTGGAACCAGAATTCATTTTAGACCAGATCATCAAATTTTTGCAGATATCACCTTTCAGTGGGATATTTTGGTGAAACGTTTGCGTGAATTAGCATTTCTGAACCGTGGAGTAACAATTTCACTTAAAGATGAGCGCGATACGGATAATCACGGGTCACGTTCTGAAAAATTCCACTTTGACGGTGGGATTGTTGAATACGTCAACTATTTGAACGCCAACATGCAGGTAATGCAGAAAGTTATTTATCTCCATCGCGAAAGAGACGGTATGGATGTCGAATTAGCCATGCAGTATAATGACGGATTTAGCGAAAACATTTATAGTTATGCCAACAACATTAACACTATTGAAGGCGGTACCCACCTGACGGGGCTCCAAGCGGCATTAACTCGTACGATCAATAGTTATGCCAAAAATGAATTGAAAAATGATAAAAACGTTACTGCTAGCGATACTCGTGAAGGGTTGACCGCAGTGCTCAGTGTTAAAGTCCCGGAGCCGCAGTTTGAGGGACAAACTAAAACTAAATTGGGTAACAGCGACGTACGCGGTATTGTTGAATCGGCGGTTAACGAAGGTTTAGCCGAGTTTTTACATGAAAACCCTGCAGTGGCGCGTGAAATAGTGATGAAATCGATGACCGCTGCCCGTGCACGTGAAGCCGCAAAAAAAGCGCGCGACTTAGTGCAACGCAAAGGTGCACTGGATAGTTTTACGCTACCAGGTAAACTTGCCGATTGTTCATCGCGCAAACCTGAAGAATGTGAGCTTTATATTGTTGAGGGTGATTCTGCGGGTGGTTCGGCCAAGCAAGGTCGGGACAGCCACTTTCAAGCTATTTTGCCTATTCGTGGTAAATTATTGAACGTCGAAAAAGCGCGCTTGGATAAAGTTCTCGAAAATCGGGAAATCCAATCGTTAATTGCCGCAATCGGAGCCGGCGTGGGTAACCATCGCCCGAATGACGAAAACAATGAAAATGGCGCAGAAAATGACGGACTTGGAGTGAATCCAGAAAAAGCACGTTATCATCGTGTTGTGATCATGACTGACGCGGACGTTGACGGTTCACACATTCGCACACTACTTTTAACATTTTTCTATCGCCAAATGAAGCCACTGATTGAAGCTGGTTACATCTATATTGCTAATCCACCACTGTTCAAAGTACGCCGTCGCAAAGCGGAACGTTACATCGATACTGAGGATCAACTGGATAACTATTTAATTGATTTGGGTTGTGATGATGTTGATGTCAAAAACCTAAATGGCGTATTACTGGACAGGCAAACTCTCTTAGCACTGATTGATATTTACCGCAGGGTTCAACATAGTGGTAGCAACCTAAAGCGTTACGGTATTGAGCAGGAGGAATACTTCTCCGCAATTCGTGATGGTAAATTCCCGATTGCGAAAGTCAATGTTCGCGAAGATGATGGGACTATTTCGAGCGTTTACGTTTTCGATGAAGCTGAGCAACAAGCCTATATTGATTCGGTAATAGCACGCTTAGCGCCGCCAGATGCAGGGTTGGCTGAAGCCGCAGCGCAAACTGCCGAGGAAACGGAAGACGCGGAAGTTATAATTGAACCAACATCCGTAAATCCTGCGACGCATCCAGCAATTGATCTGATTAACATATTTGAGTCAATTACATGCGAAAATATTATCAAAGATTTGGAAACACTAAATGCGGGTATTGATGATAAAAACATCTTCCACAGTACTGAAACTGTATTTTCAGTGACGATCGATAATGACACTCGCGACATCTATTCATTAAACGAACTGTTTGATGCAATTAAGAAAAACGGACGCAAAGGGATGTATATCCAGCGTTATAAAGGTTTGGGTGAAATGAATGCGGAACAACTGTGGGAAACTACGATGGACCCTGCTTCACGCAAAATGATCAAAGTCACCATGGAAGATGCAGTACAGGCGGAAAGGATGTTCACGCTCCTAATGGGCGACATCGTGGAACCGCGTCGGAATTATATTGAAAAGTATGCGGCGACAGTAAAAGATTTGGATATTTAACCCTTTTAAGGAGATTTGAGATGGCAGACGACAAACTAGATAAAGCGGCGGCACAATTAAAAGATTCAAAAAACAAAAACTTGGATATTGCAATCAGCCAAATTGAAAAAGAATTTGGTAAAGGTTCAATTATGCGCCTGGGCGACAGCAGTCAATATAGCGATGTTCCAGTAATCAGTACCGGTGCGCTGGCGCTAGATATTGCGCTCGGTTGCGGCGGTTTGCCGCGGGGACGAATCATCGAGATTTTTGGACCTGAATCATCAGGTAAAACCACTCTTTGCTTGCACGTAATTGCAAATGCCCAAAAAGCAGGTGGCACTTGCGCCATTATCGACGCTGAACATGCAGTCGATCCAACCTATGCTGCCAAAATCGGGGTCAATGTGGAAGATTTGTTGGTTACTCAACCAGATTGTGGTGAAGACGCTTTGAACATTGTCGATACTCTCGTGCGTAGCAATTCAGTTGACGTGTTGGTAATTGACTCGGTAGCGGCGTTGACGCCGCGTGCTGAAATTGAGGGTTCCATGGGTGATTCACACATGGGACTTCAAGCGCGCCTAATGTCACAAGCATTACGTAAACTGACCGGAGCCGCAAGCCGAAGCCGAACCTGCATTATTTTCACCAACCAGATTCGTGAAAAAATTGGCGTAATGTTCGGCAATCCGGAAACCACTACTGGTGGTAATGCATTGAAATTCTATGCTTCTATTCGTATGGATATCCGCAAAATTGGTGTAATTAAAGAAGCTTCCGGTGAAATTACTGGCAATCGTACCCGAGTCAAAGTTATCAAAAATAAAATGGCTCCACCATTTAAAATGGCCGAATTTGACATTACGTATACTGAAGGAATTTCGCGTTCGGGGTCGATTCTTGATGTTGCCACCGAGCTCGAAATTATCGATAAACGTGGTTCGTGGTTTTCTTTTGACGGCGAACAACTCGGTCAAGGACGTGAACAAACCAAAGTGGCAATCTCTTCAAACAAAGAACTCGAAGCTAAATTATTGGATAAAATTCGGGAAAAACTTGACGCCGCGACATTGGCGAGCACTAAAGATAAAAAAGCTTCGACCGAAGTGGAAAAATAACTGTTTGACTCGTATGCTCCAAATTTTCGCGGGCTTTATGCGCGCGAAAATTTTAGACATCATCAAATATCATAGTGGGATTGAATATTTTGTTTGACTTTGCACAATCGCAGAACAAATTCCTGCGGAATATCTATCAATGGTTATTTGCCGTTTTGGTATTTGCTTGCCTTGAAATCTCGGCCACCGATCCTGCGCCGGACAACGCTGCTTGGCTCAGAAGCTCAGAACTAGGCAACGCCGCCTATAATTCTGGTAATTATCTACAGGCAGCCAAGTTTTTCCAGCAAGCAAAAGCGCAAGCAAAAGATCAAGATGAATTAGAACAAGTTTATGAACGCTTGATTGCCTCCTATTTGAAAGCCTTGAGGATAGATGATGCTGCGCGCGAATTAGCTGAATACGACAAAAAATTACCAAATGTGAATGCTGACCGTCGAACGGTTTATCAAGCGGACTTGTTGCTTTTGCAGCGCAAATACGCGGAAGCAGAAAAATTATTAAGCGGGTTGATAGAACAACGTGCGATCTCCGGAAACCTTTATTTTCACTTGTTATCAAGTCTTGGTTACGCCAAGCGAATGCAAGAAAAATGGGTTGAAACGGCAGGAATTTATTTGATGTTGGAACGTGCTGCTGCTGGTACTCATTGGGAATTTATCGGATTCCGAAATCGCCTTTATGCATTAATTAAAGCGGGTAAGTTTGAAGAGAGCGCAACCCTACTTTCAGCCGCAAAGAGATTTGAAAAAGAAAAAGATTTTTTTGATATCAGTGTTTTACAGTTTATTTTGCTGTTTGAGGAGAAAAAATTTCCTGAAGCAAAAGAGTTTTACGCGCAAATGCGCACGCAGTCGATAGTTTATCCAAATTCATTACTGTATAATGCTCAGATGGCAGTGGCAAATTACTTTGTCGAAATAAATACCCCTCTGGAAGCAATAGCTTATCTTCGCGACGCTTTTAAATCCGCCCCATCGGGCGAGGATCGACGCTTGGCGATGCGGCAATTGGTCAACGCTTATTATGAAGGTCAAAAAACCAAAGAAGCGGCGGAAACAGCAGCAAAATATCTCGAATTTTACCCGAATGCGGTTGATGCCTTTGAGGTTAGAATGAAAATTTCCCAGCTTTACGTTGGAATGGAAGACTATAACCAGGCCCGTAAAGCCGTTGATGTCGTAATTAATAATGAAAAAATGCCAATGCAGGATCGGCTAACCGCAGCTTATCAGGCCGCGATTATCTGTTTAACTCAAAATGATTTGACCGCTACGGTGCCGTTACTTCAGTTTATCCAAAAGAACGGCCTGACGGCGGATCAGCGCGAAGAAGCCTCTTACATGCTTGGAACAGCTTACCTAAAAAACAAACATTATGCTCAGGCTTTACAGGTATTCGATGCTTCTGCGACTGTCGTCAGTAAATGGCGTGGACGCTGTATGCTTGGAGCGGTGAAGACCCAAATTGAATTAAAAAATTATCAAGAAGCACTGCACACCGCTCGCAAAATGTCTGAAATAAGTGAAGCGGATAACGAGCTCGAAGAGGCGATGTATTACTCTGCGTATATTTTGAATTTATTAAAGCGGCCAATTGAAGCGGTAAGAGCATATAATGCGCTAGCGGACAAATATCCAGATGGTATTTATGCAGCTGACGCATTATTTGAGGCAGGAAATCTTTATTTTGAGATTCATGATTACATCCACACGGCTGAGATGACTGAACGTTTTATTGAAAGATTTCCCCAGCATAAAAATGCCGCTGCTGCATTGTATCGCTTGGTCTATGCCAATTTTTTGAACGGAAATACCGATAAGGCGTTAGAGACGGTTCAAACGATGAAAAAAGATTTCCCAAAATCATCTTATACAGCGTCCGCACTGTTTTGGAAAGTCGATTATTTACGGAATCATCAGAAAAATACTGAGGCCGGTGAACTACTCTCCGAAATGGCGACCTTATTTAAGGACAACAAAGAGGCTTTAGGACAAATTTTAATTGATCGCGCAGTGGTCGCTGAGATTCAAGGTAAAAACCAGGAAGCTCTCGCTTTCCTAGAGGAATTTTATACCAACTTTATTGATGATCGACGTATGCCTGAGGCGTTGTTTCTGGGTGGAGATATCGCTTCGCGAAATTCTGATTACACCACCGCTATGGCTTATTACACGCGTTGCGCCGCATTAAATCCCAATTCAGAGCTTGCTCGCGCTGCTCGGGGCCGAATCGGCGACTGTAGCAGTGCAATCTATGATAAAAATAATAAATTCGAAGACCTTAGGCGTGCAGCGGAAACCTTTGCAAGTTTGCTAAAAGATCCAGAATTAAGCCACGAAATGAATGCGCAAACGCTTTATAAACTCGGCGTTTGCCGTTCACGCATGAATGATGAGGACAATGCATTACAGGATTTCAACGAAGTTATTACTCGTTTTCAATTAGCCATCCAGCGCGGTTTAAAACTATCGCCGGCTTGGTGCATCAAAGCAGCTTACGCCGCGGCGCGCATTTACATCCAGCGTGGCACCCCAGAAGACGCGAATGCAGCGATCAGGATTTTTGATTTAATGGAAGAGATGAATCTAAACAATGACGGCGAATTTAATACCATGAGAGCCTCATTGAAAGCTAAATACAAAATTTAAAGGAGGAAACCATAATGCTTTTTATGCAGATAATGAAAGAGGGCGGTCCCTTAATGTGGATCATTTTTGGTTGTAGTGTGGTCGCGATGTATACATTCCTCGAGAAATGGTTTCAGTTCCACCGCGAACAGATTAATGCCAGCGAGCTGGTGCGTGGATTGATTAATGTGTTGCGCCGTGATGGCTATATCGAAGCTATCAGCTTATGTGACAATACGCCCGGGCCAGTGGCACGAGTACTGACTGCGGCAATCTTAGCACGGGAACAAGGCGATGACATGGATGATGTTAAGCAAGCAATTATTGACGCCAATATGGTTGAAGTACCGAAATTGGAACGCAAGTTAAATTTGTTGCTGACCATTGGATTTATCGCTCCTCTGCTCGGTATGTTGGGCACGGTTCTTGGAATTATGCGTGCGTTCCAAACCATCTACTCGAAAAGTGTTTATCTGTCGGCTACCGATCTGTCAGGCGATATCAGTATGGCGATGGTCTGCATGGTCGGAGGACTTTGTCTGTCTATCCCATGTTATGTGGTATATAATTATTTAACCTCGAGAGTGGTCACTATGACGCTTGATATGGAAAAAGCCGCCGCTGATATTATTCATTTTTTCAAGCATCACAAATCACAAAAAACGAGACCCGAGAATGAATAAAACTTTTAGACAAAGCTTTAATACTAAATTACAACCGATTGGAGAACGTCCAGACTTGACGCCATTTTTCGGTTTGTTTTTTCTGTTATTACTATTTTTTATGTTGGGTAGCTCATTCGTGCAAGTCTCAGGGATCAAGGTTGAATTGCCAGATGTCGGAGCACAAAGTGTTATGGGCGTAGAAAAATATGTAATTGCAGTGGCGCACACAGGCAAAGAACCAGAAATAAGTTTTAATGAACGTTTAGTGAACATGGATTCACTGGCTAAGGAGTTAGTCGAATTGTCTAGCCGTTCAGATTCTGGAACTGTGATTCTCAGTGCGGATAAACGCGTTCCATTTGAGATTACCGCCAAAATTATGGCACTGGCAGAACGCGCACGCTTGACCGTAATAATCGCCACACTACCGCCACGCGAAAAAAGAGAAACAGTTTTTGAACAAAACTATTGATTATGAGCAACGTAGTACAAAAGAATGATAAACGAAATTGGCGCTTGACTGTAACCGGGGCCGCAGTGCTTACCGTAGCTGTCCATTCATCTTTTTTCTTACTTTTTGACTATAAAAAGCCTACACCTCTGACCCCTAAATCTAAACCTTATAAGACGATGATGTTGAATCTCCATACACCACAACGCCTTTCAATGCGCGCGGTTGGCCAATGGTTGGAATATCAGACTCCAGCGATAATGTCGCGCCCAGATTACCGTTTTGGCTACAGTATCGCAGGGGCATTACCACTGTGGCGCGAGCAGCTTGAACTACCTAAAATCGCTGCACCAGAGCTGGCGGATAAATTTATTATTCCAAAGTTTGAAAATTTAAAAGCTGAGCGTTTTTCTTCTCCAATTTCTTCATTGGCCGAATTAGAAGGATTAAGCTCGGCAGAACCAAATTCTCTGCATATTATACGACCTAAAATTGCTCCACTTAAATATCCGCTTGCGATGGTTAGTGGAGCGCCACTAAGCGCTATAGATTTGAGCGCGGTTAAGTTACCAGAAGATTTTAATAATATCACCAGCACTAGACTGAGTATATTGCCTGGACAGCTTACCATGGTGCCACGAGTGATCGTAAACGCGTCTTGTGGCGATACTGGCCTTGATCAGGCGGGAGTTCGGGTATTGTTAGATTACGCTTTAAAAAACCCACAAGAATTGCTGGATGGCCGTGAAATAGAAATTCTTTGGCACCCTGAAGGTGTAAAATGATTGGTTTAGATTTTTATTGGGCGTTCGTTTTATATTTAGCACTCTGGCTAGTAACGATCTTTGTATTGTGGATCAGAGAATTGCGACGCCTTCGCCAATATGATTTAAAGATTGGCAAAAGTGAATTATGCCGATGCGATAAATGTAAATACAATTTTCTAATAGAAAACAATTTCAATATTGCCCGTTGCCCACGTTGCAATGAGATGTGTATTTTACGCAAGCGTCGTAAATGACGAGACAGCGCTAAATTTTTCCCGATGTTTTCAACGCTCCTCAAAGCTGATAAGCCAGCCACTTCCTATAAACCGCCCCACCAACTCTCGAAATACATGTAAATGTGTTGTTAACTTCGCGCGCGCATAATGCGCGCGCAAAGTTATAGACTCAAGTTATATATTATTAACACTCTTTCAATCGCGGAATGCGAGCAAAAAACCAGGGCTCCGTTACCTGCAAATAGGCAAAAAAAATCCAGCTTGGAATTAGTATTCCAAGCTGGATTGTTATTTTTAACGAATACTGGAGAGTTACATTATCTCGCCAAGTTTCTGATAGAAGTCCATGCGACGTTTAGCATCAACTTTAGCTGCTTCAAAAATTGCTTCAGCTTCTTTTGGCGCTGTCTTATTCAGCATGGCATAACGACCTTGGCTTTTGATAAATTCAAGGTAGTCCATTTTGGGTTCACGTGTTTCCCAAATAAACGGTTTTTCAGCTGCTGGATTGTAGCGATATAGTGGCCAGTATCCAGAGTCAACCGCTTCTTTCATTGCAACTTGGCTCATCCGCATGTCACCTTTGATTCTATGAGCGATACACGGGGAGTATGCCATAATGATCGAAGGGCCGTCATGTGCTTCAGCTTCTTGAATCGCTTTCAACGCTTGTTGACGGTTTGCTCCCATACTGATTGACGCAACGTAAACATTGCCATAAGTCATACACATAAATCCGAGATTTTTCTTCGCCATGCGCATGCCTGCATTGGCAAACAACGCCACTGCACCAATTGGGGTTGCTTTTGAAGCTTGACCGCCGGTGTTGGAATAAACCTCAGTGTCAAGCACGAGGATATTGACGTTACGGTTCTGCGAGACCACGTGGTCGAGACCGCCAAAACCGATATCATAAGCCCAGCCGTCACCACCGATAATCCAAACTGATTTGTCAACGAAATAGTCTTTCAATTCAGTGATTTTCGTTAGTACGTCTTTAATTTCGCCGTTGGCACTTTTCAATGCTTCCGGGAGCAGGATGGAAATGGCTTTTTGGTTTGCTATCGCTTCACTATCGGTTTTGTCCCACATTTCGAGACCTTTTCCCAGAGCTGCTTTCAGGTCGATATTGGCTCCGCCTAATTCCAGCGCATGCTTAACGTTTTTCATTAGCTGTTCACGGTTCTTATCGACTGCGATACGCATTCCGTAGCCGTATTCTGCGTTGTCTTCAAACAGCGAGTTAGCCCATGCTGGTCCGCGGCCGTCTTTGTCTTTGCAGTACGGGAGTGATGGGAACGAACCTCCGTAGATGGAAGAGCACCCAGTTGCGTTAGCGACAACCATACGATTGCCGTAGAGCTGGGAAACTAATTTAACATATGGAGTTTCGCCACATCCAGCGCATGCTCCACTGAATTCAAAGTATGGACGAAGGAACTGTGAACCTTTGACGGTAGTGATGGCTGCGCCATCTACGACGTCATCTGGAAGTTCTTCGAAGAACTTGTAGTTATCGCCTTGTCCAGCGGCACGGGCTTCGTCGATATGTTCGAATTCCAGTGCTTTTTCTTTGGCTGGGCAAGTTTCAATACAAACTCCACAACCAGTACAGTCTTCAATATAAACCTGAATTCTATATTTGAGATCTCGATCATTTTTAGTCTTGGACTCAACTGTCTCAAAGGCTTTCGGTGCTCCAGCCAAATCAGCAGGATCGATTTGCTTGGCACGAATAACTGCGTGTGGGCATGCCATTACGCACTGATTACACTGAATACAGTTATCTGATAGCCATTTTGGAACAGCTGGCGCGATTCCACGTTTTTCCAGTTTAGAGGTTGCAATCGGCATTGAACCATCGTAGCTCATTGCGGAAACCGGAATATCATCACCTTTCTGATGCAGGATTGGTTTCATCAATTTGACCCCGAAATCTCCAGCGTCATCCGGAATCAAGACCGGTGGCACGAAAGATTCGGTAATAGTGTCAGGAATGGCTACTTTTGCTAGATTCTTCAGCGAATTATCAACACAAACGATATTTTTGGCTACAATCTCGTCACCTTTCTTTTTAAAGGTTTTTTCGAGTGCTTTCTTGATATAACCGATTGCCTCATCCTGCGGAATTATTTTTGCCAGAGCAAAGAAGCAGACCTGCATAACGGTATTGATACGCGCGCCCAAACCAGCGTCCATCGATATTTTCAACGCATCAATCGTGTAAACATTGATCTTTTTCTTGATAATAGTTTCCTGCATGTCGCGAGTGAAACTGGCAAAGACTTTATCGGCCGGTAGTTCGCTGTTCAGCAAGAAGGTTCCACCTTCACGGATCCCATCAAGCATATCATAACGCCCGATGTATGCCGGATTATGGCAGGCCACAAAGTGTGGCGTGGCAATGGTGTATTGTGACATAATCGGAGTATCGCCAAAACGTAGGTGAGAAATGGTAATACCACCGGATTTCTTGGAGTCATAAACAAAATAGGCTTGCACATATTTGTCCGTGTTGTCACCAATAATCTTGATCGAGTTTTTATTCGAGCCAACTGTACCGTCAGCACCGAGTCCCCAGAACATACATTCAGTTAATCCGGCATGATCCATCAATACCTGTTCGTCAACTTTCAATGACAAATTCGAGACATCATCATTAATGCCGACGGTGAAGTTTGTCGTGCATTTGCCGTCGAGATGTTGGTAAACAGCTTTTACCATTCGCGGAGTAAATTCTTTACTCGCTAAACCATAACGGCCGCCAATAACTTTTATGCCACTGTCGTAGAGTGCAGCCTTTACATCGACGTAAAGCGGTTCGCCAAGTGAGCCGGGCTCTTTCAAGCGGTCAAGAACGGCAATTTTTTTGACGGTTTTCGGCAACACTTTAAGTAATGCTTCGGCTGGAAATGGACGATACAAGCGAACTTTCAGCAGTCCGAGTTTTTCGCCTTGTCCATTCAATAGGTTAATCGTTTCTTCAATAGTTTCACAGCTGGAACCCATCGAAATAATTACTTTGTCAGCGTCTGGAGCTCCAACATAATCGCAAAGATGAAGTGGACGTCCTGTTACGGCGGCGACTTTATCCATATATTTTTGAACAATACCTGGCACTGCCGCATATTGGTTGTTAGTAGTTTCGCGCCCCTGGAAATAAACATCTGGATTCTGGGCAGCCATTTTGGCATAAGGAGCTTCAGGGCGTAAACCGCGAGCGCGGAATTTTTCGAGATATTTCATGTCTAACAATGATTTCATTTCACTGTAATCCATCAGTTCTACTTTCTGGATTTCATGAGATGTACGAAATCCGTCAAAGAAACTAAGGAACGGAACTTCACTTTCAAGAGTGGCAAGGTGCGATACTAATGCTAAATCATGAGTTTCTTGAATAGAAGCAGCGGAAGTCATTGCAAAGCCGGTTCCGCGACAAGCCATTACGTCAGAGTGATCTCCGAAGATTGATAGCGATTGAGCCGCTAAGGCACGAGCTGTCACATGAAAAACGGTAGGCAACATTTCGCCAGCGATCTTGTACATGTTTGGAACCATCAGGAGTAAACCCTGTGATGCCGTATAAGTTGTCGTTAAAGCTCCAGCACTCAATGCGCCGTGAACTGCTCCGGCAGCGCCGGCTTCTGATTGCATCTCAGAAACGGTCAATACGTCGCCGAACATGTTTTTTTGTCCTTGACTCGCCCAGATGTCAGCATACTCTCCCATCGTTGAAGATGGAGTAATTGGGTAGATAGCTGCCACTTCGCTGAATGCATAGGACACGTATGCAGCCGCATAGTTGCCGTCTATGGTAATCTTTTTTGCCATTGATAAAACCTCCGTTTGGTTGATGGCCATTGTATATTTCTAATGGAATTTTCCTTGAGAATTAGAATCTATAGAATATACAATCTTTTAACGTCTTTTCAACCATTTTGAGAAAGAGATGTTTTCTATAATGTAATCCGTTGAAGGTAATTTGTAATTTGGGTAGATTTAAAGAGCCGCCAAAAAATAATCTTTAAGAATAGTGTGGTAAACCCTAAAAAATAACTTTAACAACTCATGAAAAATGAAAATATCTCGATGAACAGCAATTTTTAAAAAAGTGATTGGTATTTTTGAGTTTCATTTGCTATAATGTAAATGTTAAATATTATATATTGAATAAATTAAAAATACCTTACGGGAGGAAACAATGGTCAAGAAGTATCTGTTAATTCTATTAATGTTGAGTGGTATGATGGCAAGCGCCGAAGCACCGAAAAAAGGTTCTTTGAGAGCCAAGATTCGTGCTCTTGATAATCAGCCGATACCGACTAAGCTAGTGTCAACGGTCAGCGAACCGATTGCTCCGATTCCAGATAAAATCACTTATCATTGTCCTGTTTGCGAGAAAGATACTGTTCATGTCCGGCCAATTACGGCATATCGTCACACGATGTGGCCAATTTGTATGCTGGATTACGTGAGAACAAGCGTATCTGATATTAGTAAAAAGAGTAAATTGCCAATAAAACTTGACGAAAGGGCTTTCTGTCAATTTTGCTCTGATGGAAAAAACAAGGATACCGTATTTATTGAAATCGAAGTCGAGGGCAAAACGGTGAAAAATGCTTATCAAAACAATGATTTAAGAATTCTAAAAGCTTTTTTCAACAATCAGAATTATGTGAATATTCAACGCGGTAGTGGCTTTCGCGCATATCCTCTGAAAAATTATATACCACGCATCAACGTGTTGCTTGGACTATAATCCTCAAACAAAACTCTTCGGCTATGCCTCGGAATTTCCAAAAATAATGCGACTAAATCCACGCGCACAATGCGCGCGTGGATTTTTTTGTGTCTAAAAACTTATTAATATTTAATTATCTGACGGTGGCTTGAATACCAAAACGATGTGATCTACGTATGATTTCAAGTGCTTCTTCCGCGGTGTCAACAACTTCGTAGAGTTCGAGATCATCTTTGTTGATCATCCCTTCTGCAAGCAGGGTGTCATGGCAAAAATCTAAAAAACCTTTCCAATATTCGCGTCCGACGATTACTATTGGAATATCATTGACCTTGTCGGTTTGAATCATCGTCAGTGCTTCACTTAATTCGTCAAGAGTCCCAAACCCGCCAGGAAAAATCATGATCCCAAGTGAGTATTTCAGAAAACAGACTTTGCGCACAAAGAAGTAACGAAAAAAGAGACTTTTTGTTTGAAAACTATTGGGTTTTTGTTCACTTGGAAGGTCGATATTTAGGCCAACAGAGATGCCGCCGGCTTCATACGCGCCTTTATTCGCGGCTTCCATGATGCCACCGCCGCCACCGGTAAGTACGCCATAACCGCCTTCTACCAGCATTTTACCGGCTTTTTCAGCCTCTAGATAAATTGCCGAGGTTGCTTTGGTGCGTGCGGATCCAAAGAGAGAAATCAGTGGTCCCTGAGAGGTCATAACTTCGAAGGCATCGACAAATTCAGCCATTATTCTGAAAATTCGCCAAGTGTCGTCTTTGTGGCTGATGTCGCTAGCGGCACTAATTTTTTCCAAGTATGGATTTTTTAAAAAATCTTTCATAAATATATCCTTTTTGTTTTGACTTAAAGATAACGTGAGTGTGCTAAAGGTCAAGAGAATATGTGAAAAACTGTCGCTAAGCTGGCAAAAAAAATTCGGGAATGTATATTCGTTGGCGATTGTAGTGTGAGATTTACAGGGAATAAGATATGAGTAATATACATTTTGATTTTGATGCGGATCATAAACGCAATTCTGGAATGAATCGAGGTCTGCGCCGTTTACTGACAATAGGACTAGCTTTGCTCGTTCTTGTTGCCCTTGGAATCACTGTTTATAAGTTATTCTCTGGTGGCAAAAAAGATCAACCCAAACCATTAGTTATAAAAACAGAAGATATTCCGGCTAAGACCACTATCCATACGCCATTAAAGAAGGTTGAAGATATTCGAAAAACGGTAAAACCGGCAGTCCCCGCCCCTCAGACACCGCTTTCTGATGCTAATGTAATTAAATTTGAAGGGCGTAAAATCACGGAAATTATTAATGAAGCACGGCAGTTAAATGAAAAAAAAGAGTTTGGCCAAGCTCGAAAACTTTTAGATCCGGTTTTGGACTCTGGTGCAGTGAAACTATTTTCCGCCGAATGGCTAGCTGTTGCTGAAGAATTGAGCAAGGCTAATAGCGGTATTTTCTTCACTGACCTACCTTTTCCACCACACAAACTAACCTATATCGTCAAACGTGGCGACACTTTGGATAGAATTGCAACGGAACACAATACCACAATCGAGGGGGTACAGAAAAGCAATGGCATCAAAGAAACCAGTTCAATGATTCAACTTGGTGCCGCAATGAGGATTTACAAAGGTGATTGGCGTATTTTGGTTTCGCGCCAACAATATTTATTGATACTGTTTGATGGCGAACAGGTGTTTAAAATTTACCGAATTGGCGTTGGTCGCCAAGACCGAACACCAAACGGTCTATTTAAAGTATCTTCGAAAATTAAAGAACCTGCGTGGTACGCTCCAGATGGAAAAATCATTCCTTACGGTACTACGGAGAATCAACTTGGAACGCGTTGGCTGGCTTTGACGTCATCAGGCAAGACTGGCGATGAGGTCAGAGGACTTGGGATTCATGGCACTTGGGAGCCTGAAACTATTGGAACTAATAAAAGTAACGGTTGCATTCGAATGCGCAATGAAGATGTTGAGGATTTATATTCTATCGTACCCCGGTTAATTCCGGTCGAAATTACTGATTAATTAAGGTGAAATAATGGCTGATCCGATTTTGGTTTTTGAAAAACCTATATTTGAACTTGAAAAAAAGATTCGCGAACTTGAAGATTTGAATACATCAGAGAGTATTGATGTAACTAACGAAATTGTTTTGCTTGGGGATAAGCTCCAAGAAACCATGCGTACGATTTATCAATCATTGACGCCTTGGCAACGCGTTCAGTTGGCGCGTCATCCTAAACGCCCTTACACCCTGGATTATGTCAGTTTGATATTTACTGATTTTCTAGAGTTTCACGGCGATCGACGCTTCCGTGATGATTCGGCGATTGTTGGCGGTTTTGCGAAATTTGAAGGCCAAAGAGTGATGATTATCGGCACGCAAAAAGGGCGTGACATGAAGGAAAATGTCTACCGTAATTTCGGTTGGCCATCTCCTGAAGGTTATCGTAAAGCTTTGCGTTTAATGCAGTTGGCTGATAAAGCTAACGTTCCGATCATTACCTTTGTGGATACACCAGGCGCTTATCCCGGCATTGCTTCTGAGGAGCGTCATATTGCTGAAGCGATTGCAGTTAACCTGCGCGATATGTTCGCGTTAAAAGTTCCGGTCATCTCTATTATTATCGGCGAAGGCGGTAGTGGTGGTGCGATTGGTATCGGGGTCGGAAATCGTATTTTAATCATGGAAAACTCTTATTACTCAGTTATCACTCCTGAAGGGTGCGCGGCTATTTTATGGAAAGATCGTTCATTTGCGGAAGTTGCCGCCAAAGCGCTGTGTCTTACTGCGTCCGATTTAGTACGCTTGAAAGTTGCTGACTCGATTATCCCTGAACCGCTTGGTGGAGCCCATCGCGATTACCTGTTCACCGCCGAAGCTATGCGTAAAGTTCTGAAGAAAAACCTAAACGAGCTCAGCAAAATGAGCGTGCCCAAGCTATTGGAACAGCGTTATCGTAAATTCCGCGAAATCTCGGAATTCGCCGAAGCAGTAACGCCTGCAGAAGAACCCGAATTAAAAACGCCTGTACCTGAAGCAGAAGAAGCCCCGTCGTCAACCGGCGCAAGCAGCGATGAATAAACAGCTGAACATCAAAGTCAGAGCGGCCATTTCTGAAGATGCCGCGGCGATAAAAAAAATCCTTGATGTCTATGTTGTTCAACAGATTGTGCTTGAGCGTAGCGAAGAGGATATTCGTTCATACATTAAAAATTTCGTAGTTGCCGAAATAGACGGAGTTTGCCAAGGATGTTGTGCCGTACGAGATTTTGGCAACAATCTTTTGGAAGTGCGTTCTCTTGCTGTAAATGCCGACCTAATTGGTGCCGGAATTGGTAAAAAAATGGTTAATTTTATTATCGAACGCCTTAAGGCGGAACGTCCTCAGTTTCGCTTATTTGCTTTAACTTTACGACCGGATTTCTTTCAAAAGAATGGTTTTAAAATCGTTGAAATGTCGCTGTTCCCGGAAAAAATTTGGAGCGACTGCGCGAAATGTCCCAAAAAAGATTGCTGCGACGAAGTGGCGGTACTAATGGAACATGGCTACTGACTTTTCCACTCGCGTTATTAAGTCCATTATCGATGCTCAGGAAGAGGGGCAACGACTTGATTCTTGGTTGAGTAAACGTTTTTCCTACCTATCGCGTCACCGCTGGCAACAAGAGATTAAAAGCGGCCGCATTACGCTAAACACTCGCGCGACACGTTGTTCACGCTTGCTCCATGCAGGCGATACCGTGGAGTTTACTCCTGAACACGAAGAACCACCGGTTGAATTTGATTATCGGATTGTTTACGAAGATGCCGAATTACTGGTAATTGACAAAGGTGGCCGTTTGCCGTGCCATCCCGCAGGAGCATTTTTCAAAAATACCCTGTGGCATGATTTATCGCAAAAATACGGTGATATTTTTATTGTTAACCGTTTAGACCGCGAAACCTCCGGCTTGCTGATTGCTGCACGCAATTCTGCGACTGCAGCAATCTTATCGGCTGATTTTGCTAGCAACCAAATTGACAAAGTTTATTACGCATTAGTTTTTGGAGAATTCAAAACCCCGCTATGCGCTGCAGGCTACTTGAGTTCTGATCCAGATTCCGTAATTCGCAAGAAGCGCCGTTTCTCCATGGAACCCCCTGATGGTGATTCCGAAAGCGCGCAAACTGAATTTGAACCAATTGATTTTTCCGGCGATATTTCGCTAGTAAAAGTACGGCCACATACTGGGCGACTGCATCAAATCCGCGCGACACTCTGCTCACTGGGGTTTCCGCTGGTCGGAGACAAAATTTATGGGCCAAACGAACAATATTTCCTGAAATTTTGCGATGATGCTTTAACTGCTGAAGATTGGCAAATATTGCGCATGCGGCGCCAAGCCTTACATGCTGGTGAATTACGATTCCGACATCCAACCGACCAACGCGAGTTATCATTTGTCGCCCCGATTCCAGACGATTTTATTATGAAAAAATCATAACGTTTTTAGCTTTAATTTGTATTCTTAATTAGCGCGCGCATAATGCGCGCGCTAATTTAAGAGCTGACTTATGAGATCTAATAAAGATAATTTAATGTAGTTTTAATAACATCCTTAGTTTATCCATGAAGCCGCGTTAAAGGGTGAAATGTTTTTTGGCCGATACTTAAATAACTCATTGTTGAGAAATAAATCTTGTATTTATAGTTCCGAACTGTTATCTTTATTATCCTGACTTCAACAATAAAAAAAGAGGTTGCTTCTTTATGTTAAAAAAAATCTTAGGCGGAAGTGTTTTAGGAATTTTCCTGCTCTTCAATGTCGCAATCGCCGCAGAAACCACTACTCCGGTAAATGAAGCTCCTTTTGATTTCGCGCAAACCGTAGTTGGCAATGACCCTATTGAACCCGTCAACCGATTCTTAGGTGGAGCAGAAAATATCTTTTTACGCTGGATTTTTCGACCAATTGGTTACGTTTATGGTTCAATCATGCCGCGACCAGTGATTGAATGTTTTAATACTTTTACCGATAATGTCGCCTTTCCTGGGCCGATGTTGAGTTCCTTTATTCAAGGTAAATTTGCTGACGGCGGAATAGTGTTTTCACGTTTTATGGTCAATACCGTCATGACGGCGGGTTTTTTTGACCCCGCGGAATATTGGTTTAATATGTCGCCAGTTAATGAAGATTTCGGTCAGGCATTTGCCTATTGGGGTGTCGGACGCGGATTTTATATTAGCATTCCAGCGATGTCCGGCAATAATGCTCGCGATACCGTTGGAATGGTTTTTGATTTTGCCTTAGATCCTAAAACTTATATTTATGGCGGGCAATATTTTACTTTTCTCAATAGCACAATGTCTGACTATCATGCCTACAATCAAGCTTTAATGGGTAACTGGGATGCTTATGTGTTGTTCCGTGATCTCGGTTCTATGTCGCGCGATATCAGAGTTCGCGACTGGGACAAAAAAGCTGTGCTTGCTCGTGACGAAATTAAATTGAAAGGAAAACTGGATAAATATGCGGTGTTGCCAGAGCGTAGGCTTGACCAACAAATTGTGAAGCGTTTAGAGCCGATGCCCGAATACCATTCCCAAGGTGCTGCGACTGATACGCTTCGCGCGTTAATGTTTCAAGTTCAAGCAAATAATACTGGGCTCTGGCCTCGGCTTTCTTTTTGGAACAATACAGACTTGATTCACTTGACCAATGAAAATAGTGTAGAAGTGATTCCGGAACGTCCGGCCTTAAATTATCGCTATCTTCCGGTTAAGGGCGAAAAAGAGGCCCCGTTGGTCGTTTTGGTACCTGGACTTGGTGGAAGCTATATCGGTAGCATGTCTGATGCGCTGAGCGAGGTATTATTGCGCAACGGTTACTCGGTTGTGGTTATGAGTACGCCGTTCAGCTGGGAATTCATTGAAGCCGCGGGCACCACAAATGGGCCTGGCTTCCCTCCGCATGACCAGCAATTCCGAATGAAAAATA
>DLIO01000025.1 GCA_002483765.1 Lentisphaeria bacterium UBA7640
ATACGGGATCAAGATTCCTGAAATTTGTTCCAAGCGATAGTTCGCGAGAATCAGCTTCTGAACCACCTGAAGCACTCCATTTCTCAGTCATTGATAGCGGCATTGGCATTCCAACATATAAAATTGATGCTTTATTCAACATGTTCACTCAAGCTGACGAAATGGCTATCCGACACTGTGGTGGAACTGGACTGGGGTTATCGATCTGTAAACAACTCATTGAACTCATGGGTGGGCATATCGGAGTAACGAGCGAACAGGGAAAAGGCTCGACATTTTGGTTCGAAATCCCATTTAAAAACCTCAATAAAAAAGATAAACACCTAGATGAGTCCCACAATATACTGCGAGGCATTCGCGCCTTGATTGTGGACAACAGCCCAACTGTACGAAAAATGATTACCGAACGTTTAGTAGCTCAAGAAATGATTCCAATTACTGCCGAGAATGAAAACAAGGCGATAAGGCTGCTCAACAAATCATTTGACCAAGACGAACCATTCCAAATAGCCTTGGTCGACATAACGATGTCTGAGATTATGAGTAAGACTCTCGCCAGACTGATGAAAAACGACAAACGCATGTCAAATCTTGCGATTATACTGCTAACCTCATTAAAAACGAAACAGAATATTCGGCAATTGTGGAAAGAAAAATACTCTGCAGTGGTTGATAAACCCCTTCCACATGACGAACCGTTCAAAACCATTCTACGACTTTTAAACAAAGAAGATGGCTCTGAAAATGATATAATCCAGGACGATAAAGTACATTTAAAGGACGCAAAGTCTTTGGAACCAACAAAATTCAGCATCGGTTCAGGTAGCATGGATAAACGTATTTTACTGGTTGAGGATATCGTTTCAAACCAAATAGTAGTGATGATGATATTAAAGAAATTTGGTTTACACTCCGATACGGTATCAAACGGCAAAGAGGCTGTCGAGATTTTAAAAAATATTCCTTATGACCTAGTGCTTATGGATATTCAAATGCCGATAATGGATGGTTATGAAGCAACGCGACAAATCCGCAATCCTGAATCAGCAGTCCTCAATCACGATATTCCAATTATTGCCATGACGGCGTACGCCATGCAGAGTGATCAGGCTGCATGCTTAAAAGCTGGGATGAACGATTATATTTCAAAACCAATATTGCCCGCATTACTGGAACAATTACTAAAGAAATGGCTGCTACCCAAGTCGAGCTCTTCACGTAAAGAGAAACTGCCAAAGACTTATAATGATGCTGCTACAACTTCTAAAATGATTGTATAAGCATAAAACGAATGGCTAAATTTTGATTTTATGCTATGTTTAACTTTCTATGTTATTAATCAATAAAAAACACTGAAATCATAAGATCAAAGGAAAAAACTTGAACAAATCAGAATTTGGCATTGAAGGGAACCGGTTAGTTGTGGGTGAATTTGAGTTGGATTGGCCGGCTATAAAAATCAGTATTGGCGGTAAAATCGCCAATATTATCGCTGCTCATACTCCGTTGGTTGATAGCAATAAGATAAGTCAAAAATTCACAGCCGGTTCATTGAAGATAACTGTCTCGATTTGTAAATCACCGAAATACTTCATCAAACGCGTGGTAATATCTTCAGAAAAAAATTTACCGACGCCTGATTATGTCGATGTTGACATTCAAACAATCCCAGATCCAAAATTATCACAACGCGGTTATATTGCTACTGCCGCGGCGCCGAAGCGCCAAGGAGCAGAAGAGGAAGGTGGCGGCTTAATGCCAGGTTGTGGATATCCGTTGATCGGCCGTCAGTTTTTTGTTGGTTTAGAACATCAAGCCGCGTTCAATACGATTGAAGAACAGAACGATCAAAACAGTAGCTATCGACTACGCCATTATCCGCAATGGTGTGGGCAAGAGCTTGAATGTGTCGATGCCGTTTTCGGAATTTCTTCTAATCCAGAAGAAGCATTTCATGATTATCTGGACGAAATCCGGCTACCGACATTAAAAAAACCGCTGTTTTCATTTTGTTCATTCTGGTCAGATCCTTATATCGGAAACTACGAATACGAGGTCAATGCAGAAAATTATTTGAGTTTTGTTAAAGCGTTTCACAATCTCGGACTTCGTCCCGATGTCTACACTTTGGATGCTGGTTGGCAAAATCGTCAAACTATATTCGAAGGCAAAGCCAGCTTTGGTGGCGATCAAGGGTTAATTGAATTGCGCCATCAGATCAACCAATACGGTTCCGATTTGAGTTTATGGCTTTCTCACAATGGCCCGATGGGTATCGCTCCAGAATACCTTAATTCGCTTGGCATCGAAACTGGTGCCGGAGAGAGTTCAACCTACTGTGGTGATGCCTATGGAGTGCTGATGGATGAAAAGCTGGAAAAACTACTTTGTGAACGTTTTTGTCAATTAGCTGGGCCGGAATTCAAGTCCGTGATGTTCAAAATTGACTGGGACAATGATTGCGCCACTAATGAAAAATTCGCTGAGAAATACCCGACCCGCAATCATGTTCGCCAAGCCTCAATCAATGTTATGAACCGTATTGTCGCGGCCATGAGACTCGTCAATCCAGACGTGATCATTCGCAACGGTTGGTGGCCTTCGCCGTGGTGGCTTTGTCATGCGACCCATTTCTTTCTTCCTGACTCGGGTGATTCCGAATATTCGATGTTGCCGGCTAAAAACCAACGCGCATCTTCTGCAACCCATCGCGATATTCAATACTACAACACGCTTCGTCGCGACCGCAGCGCAGTACCGTTGGATTGTATCGACAATCATGAATTCCCTCATGCGTTGCGCAATCCTTTTGTCGAAACACCCGCCGCTTGGGTTGACAATCTTTGGTTGGCGGTAATGCGGGGCAGCACATATTTCCCCTTTACCTTGCAACCGGAATCACTGGAAGACTGGCAAGCCAAAACTATGCGCGCTATCATGGAATTTAGTCGCCGTTATGCGGATAAAATTTTTGTTCCGAGAGGAAAAATGATTCTGGGTCATCCCGGTAAAGGCGAAATATATGGATTCCTTTTGCCGAGCGAAGAACGCTCTTGGTGCTTATTGCGCAATCCATTACCGTTACCACAGCGTTTCAAATTTAACGCGACAGAGTTAGCCGGACATTCAGTTAAATCGGCAATTCAATTCTATCCCGATTTCAGACATCAAGCAGATAACGAAATTGTTCTCGGCGCGCATGAAGTGAAGGTGTTTACCTTTGAGGAAAATGAAGTTAAACCACTCTTTGAACATCCGTTCCAAATAATTGATGAAAAACTATTTTTCCCGGCATCAACATTGTTCAACGCTGAGATTCGGCCAGATGTTGCACCGACCTATCAGATAGCGGAACTCAAATTTAGCGAACAAAAATTCGAACTCGGTGATGGCCGTTTGTCACTATTTTTCAAATTACTAGCGCCATACCGGATGCGGAATTTCGAACTCCAATTCAAGCTTAACGGCACGAATACGGAAAAGCTAAAAATCCAGCTTAAAAGTTCTCGCTATCAAAACAATGTATCATCATCATACACAATTCCCGTGACTGAAATTAGTTTCAGTAAGCCAGGACACGGCGAAAGCAAAAATCCTGATGGCTTTCCTCTGCAAGATGCGCGTTATTTTTCAGCTCCGGCGCCGCAAGGCGGTGAAGCTTATTATCGACTTGACATCTGCGGCGGAGCAGTAGAAACATCCCAACTGGAATTATGGGCTTCCGGACATGAAGGATGGTCACGCCAAGCGTTAAAAGGAATAAACGCCCCGTACATTTTCGAGCAAGGCGCACCAGTGCAACACCCCGACGGATTCCCGCTTTCAATTCAATGCAAATTTGATTAAAAAACCTGAGATATTTATGCTCTTTGAGGACGGAAGCTTAAAAAACACGCAGTGAATAAAGTATTTTAGCTCTCTTCACTTCGCAAGATGCTAGAGCGTTACGCGTGCACGAATTAGCAATGGTTTACTGATAATAAATGGATAACTAAAGTCAAATATGTACCTTGGCAGCAAAAAGAACATTGACCCACATATGATTCTACTAGTATGAGAGCTTTTTAAGTACGACTGCAAAGAAATTCAAAACTATAATATTGACCAGCATTGTTTCATTTAACGTTCCGCTGATGGAGAAAAAGGTTTTGAATACATGAGGGCATCGTTCCCACAGAAATCTGACCAACTCATATGAAAAAATCTAACAAATCAAAAACACACATAAATTTGTATTCCATTCAGCTCGTGTTATTTTACAACTATATAAAATATCAGCTCTCTTTTACTCCCTCGGCGTGAATAGCTAATATCTAAATCATTACTAAGGTGAAATTATGAAACCTGATGTAGCAATTCTCCAATCGAAACGGAAGTTAAGAATTCGTTTTATCATTCCAGGCTTCCCCACTTTCAACATCTATTCAACCATTGCCAAATATACCACTGCGCTTGGGCCACTCCTCGTTGCCTCCACTGCGGCTCAAAAACCGGGTTGGGATGTTGAAATCATTGATGAAAACAACTTTCACGGGCATGCGCCAAAAGGTCAATACGGCCATCCAGACCATAACTATCTGCAAGAAACACGCCCCGCTGATGTCGTCGCTTTCTACGGCGGGCTCTCCAGTACCACTCCCAGACTTTATGAGTTAGCCGCATTTTATGATGCTCAAAAAGTAATCACGATCGCCGGAGGGCAACATTTTTTTGGGGAAACCATTGCGGAAAGCCTCAACCAGCACCTCGATTATCTTATTCTCGGCGAAGGCGAACAAACCATCTGCGAACTTATGGACGCATTTGCCAACGGCGAATCTACTGACCAAATCAAAGGATTAGCTTATCAAGACGAGAACAAAGTCGTCATCACCGAAGAACGTCCGCCACTCTCCGTAGATGAAATCGCGATGTTGCCATTGCCTGATTTCTCACTACTGCGCAATGCCCACATGTCCCTTTATCCGGTTAGTTGGGAACGCGGTTGCGGCATGAACTGCGAATTTTGCACTGTAAAAAGCAAAGTCCGCTGTCCACCTCCAGAATATCTAGCTTCACAAATTATTTCGCTTCACGAGCGTTTTGGAGCTAAGATTTTCTTTATCGTTGATGATCTTTTCGGACAAAAAAGAGAGTTAGCGCTGGAGTTCTGTCAAAAAATTAAAGAATATCAGGATTTAATAAAGGTTAAGTTTCATTTTACAGTCCAAATCAGACTGGACAAAGCACATGACCAGGAATTATTAGTGGCAATGCGAGCGGCCAACGTCCAAGTGTTAGCGATAGGTTATGAGTCGCCGATTCCAGAAGAATTAGAGTCAATGAATAAATGTCTACGCCCTGAAGATATGATTAAAAACACTGACCTTTATCATAAAGCCGGATTTCTTGTTCACGGCATGTTTATCTTTGGCTACCCTGCCCTGCCTGGACAAGAGTTCTTAATGTCGGCAAAAGAACGAGGCAATACTTTTATTAAATTTATTCGCAAAGCTAAAATCGATACAGTTCAAATATTGTTGCCAGTTCCACTTCCAGGTACCGAACTCACAACTAGGCTTGAAAATCAAAGTAGAATATTTGACCGCAAACATATCGGCTGGGAATATTACGATGGGAACTTTCAACTTTTTGAGCCAGACGCACCATTAAGCGCGTTTGAGACCCAAAACGAAGCCAAAGACTTAATGAAACGTTTTTATCGTTGGACTTCAATTCTCTCAATCGGCGGTTCAATTCTCACTTTTCCAATGTTGATATTTTCAGTCTTTAACATGAAGAAAGGCTGGCCGCGTTGGTATCTGAAATGGCGCAATGCAATCTGGCGTTTTATCGGCTGGCGCTTATTTCGCCAATGGCAAAACAATCGCAACCTAGATATGTTCGTCGAAAAGCTGAAAAACGTAACCCATTAAAAAATCCACAAAGGCACATAGTTTGTTCCTTATAATGGTTACTTAACTTCACGCGCGCATTATGCGCGCGCGAAGTTAAGGATCAGAATTATATCATTTTTCAAAGTTAAATGCAGCAATTCCGAATGAAAAAT
>DLIO01000003.1 GCA_002483765.1 Lentisphaeria bacterium UBA7640
TGCTCAAAGTAATGAGCTCTGATCTATGATGATGATAAGGGTTTTGGCTGGGACCGTAAAGTTAATTTAGATTCTTTTCGCGGTACTGGATCCCTTTATACCGCCGCTTCCGGTAACGATAATACTAGTTTTAAATGGCGCCTTGCTCGGCCAGGTCTCTATGTTTTCACTGTACGTAGTGCGGCTTACCAAAAAGTTCGTGGAGCATTTTCCCTCAGTGCAAACGGTGAAAAAATTTTCACTGACTTGGAAATAGCCCCCTATACAGTGAAGAACATTAGTTGGAGTCAATGGGTTGAGAATGGCGAAATGGAGCTTGTTCTTTCGGGAAAAGACTGGGCCATCTCATCGGTGAGCGCTCAAATGCTTCAACATAGTTTTGAGGACTTCAAATTCCGACGAGGCTACTGGATTGTTGAAGATTTGTTTGAGCCCCATCCAGTTAACTCATCTTCAAATTTTAGTAATGCTGTAGAACATATTGTAGATATAAGCCAAACAGCATTGTCCAAAGAGCCGATAGTAGACCCTATTTCAATCCCAAATATTCAAAAAAATGAAGTCCTTTTGCCAGATCATAATGGCCCAAATATGCGCTGGCGTTATAATGCCAATATCGGTACGCTCGGACCAGACAATACTGGGTCATTTACTGAATTTAACACCCCAGAGTTAATAGAACGCCGTTTGAAACTAATCAAGGCGAACAGTATTGATAGCGTTCTGGTTAACGGCCTTTTGTCTCGGTTAACCTTCCCAGATCAGCTTGACCGCGTGGAAAAAAACATCAAAGAAATTGCTTCTATTGGACATAAGTTAAACATGAAGATTATGGATCATCAAGATCTTACTTTAATTTGGAATATGGGAGCAGGTTTTCGAGTGATGTGCGAGAAAATCGGGATGACGCAACGAACCGTCGACGGTAACTTGCCTAATCGTGGCTTCTGTCTGACTAATAAAGAATTCAAGAAATTTTATTTTAAATGGATCATTGATTTCATTAAGGAAACTGATATTGATGGCATTATGATAGACGAAACTACTTATCATGGCCCTAATTTTTGTGGCTGTGCAGATTGTCGTGCAAAATTCACTGCCGATACTGGCTTGACCTTGCCTTTGGATGAAACATCTGCGCTGCTTCAGAATAAAAATTCAAAACTCTGGAAAGCATGGCTTCAGTGGCGTACTAAATCAATCGGCGATTGGTATATCGAACTCCGCCGCAATGTCATGGCCTTCAAGCCGGATTTTACATTCATGAAATATACCACGCATTACGGATTCAGCAGTAACTACGCGTCATTGGGGTTTGGTAGCAGCTTGTCAGAGCTTGCGCGTATCTGTGACTTTCCGGGCACCGAGATCATGAGTCGCAACGTCATGGCTTCCTATCGGGCAGTCTTCTCTTTTCGTAAAGCGAAAAACTCCCTACGCAATGCGTTCAATAGTCCAATATTTGGGTTAGTTTATCCATTGCAAAGTGCGAATTTTGCTTATTTCGGTTGGGCAATGAATAACATGAATGCCCAAGTAACCTGGATAATGTCAGGACGGCAAAAGGATAATTCATATGTTGATTTTAAAGAAAACATGGATCATCGCTTGGCGCGACCGCTCTCAAATATAGGTATTTTCTATTCGATAAATAGTATTAATTGGCCACGTTTCTCGGCAGTCACACCGGAAGTCTTTGGTTTGTCGCAAGCCTTGACTGATCGCCATATTATGCATGATTTCTTTATGGAATACTCTGTAAAAGATGAATTTTTGAAGCAGTATCGGACCGTGGTTGTGCCATACAGTTGTTCTATCAGCAATGAAAACATCGAAATTTTCCTAAAATATGCTCGCGAAGGTGGAACCCTTTATTTGACGGGTACAGCCGGCATGCTTGATCAGTTGGGGGACATCCACGAATCATGGCAGTTTGGTAAGGCAGTAGGAATTAAACTTAAAGGTGGAAAGGTTGAATCTTTCAAAGCAGTGAAAATCGCGCTGACTGGGCAAACTCCACTCGAGTACGATAAACATGTCATAAATATAACATGCGACCTTGAAAACCCTCCAGTGGTACTCGCCTCAGCATTAGATGCCAGTGGTAAAGAAATTCAGCCATTGCTGGTCGAACGCAAATATGGTAAAGGAAAAATCATTTATTGTGCTACCCAATTGAGCGGATACAATTATGAACGGGAAAGCACCTATGGGCGCAAATGGACTTATGCAATGGATGATTCGCTTGATAAATTCAACGGTCAGGTACTAGCAAAAGTAATTGGCACTGAAAAACTGGATTTTACTCCAGTCAATATTCCTCGTCAAGTATTGGCCTCGGTGTATCGCCAGACAGTTAAAGGCAAAAACTCAACCATGGTACATTTGCTTAACGCTACTGGCGTGAAAAGGTTAGAAATAGGCAAAATCGTTCCTGGAGAAATCCCCGAGCCCGCTTGGCCCGCCTTGACTACTGACCTTACCTTTGAGATCAGCTTGCCGTCTTTAAAGCTTGCCTATGCCGTTTCACCTGACTATCAAGGACGCAAGCCAGTGCAATATCAAAAAAAGGCAGAAAATCGTTATCTTATAACCGTTCCTAAAGAATTACTGGGAAAATACAGCATAATTTTCATGGAGCATTGATAACAGTTTAGAACAATTGGCCTAGCTCAACTTTTACCGTTATGCGTTCCTTTTGAACCTAAACGGTAAAAGGTTGCACCTATAAATTTGATTAAGATTCGCTATTTTTTACTATTCTCAGAACGAGCCGAAATGAAAAATTTGATTAAGACAAGGAAACACTATAAGTTATTTAACCAGACAATAGAACAAACTCGAAAAACTAGATTCCAATGGGTTATTAAAATCGAATCAATTGTTTGGTTTTGAACAAACAATCAAAATAACAACCAGGGAATTCTCTCTCTAATTTAGGAGCAAAAAGAAGCATATTATGCGTTTTGGAATAGAAAGTATTGATATTACACCGCCATTTAAAACTACCATGGGTGGATACTCTTCACGTCAAGGACTTTTCGATAAAGTTAATGATCCGCTTGCGTGTACTGTTATAATTTTGGAAGAACATGACCGGCGAGCTGTAATTGTTGCTGCTGACCTAATTACTTTTAATAATGATTACACAGCCGCATTGCGCCAACAACTAGCTGGTATTGCCAATACAGTTCCAGATAATGTTCTTTTGAACGCATCGCACACCCATGGCGGACCAGAAGTGCGTGATAAAGGGTTGTGTTTTGACAAAGATCGTGATACCGCTGCTTCTATCAGATATCAAGCATGGCTTGACCAACAAATCTTCGAAGCGACGGTAACCGCTATGAATAATCTAAAAACTGGTTCATTATGGTATGGTGTCGGTAAAAGCATAATTCCGATGAACCGACGGCTTGAACGTGATGGCAAAATAGTTAATGCCCCGAATCCTAACGGTCAAGTCGATGATCGTCTCCAACTACTTGCATTGAAGGACCAAGATGGAAAACTCTGTGCTCTTGGCGTTAGATTGTCATGCCATCCAGTTGCAACTGGTGCTCAAAGCCTGATAACTGCAGATTTTCCAGGAGCCTTTAAAAAAGCCTGTGTTGAAGAGTTGGGATCTGATGTAGTTCCATTTTTCCTTCAAGGAGCTGGTGGCGATATGTGTCCGCGTGCGGTTGCAGATGGTGACAAATGGCGACAAATGGCTCATGACGAGTTACCGAAAATCGGACAACAATTACTAAAAGAAACCCTTGCCATCTTTAACAGTGATGCCATGGAAGAGTTGGGAGCGCTAGAGCTTGACGGATATTTCAGATACGTCAAGGCTGAATGCGAACACTTTTATACCACCAAAGAAGATTTCCAGAAATTGGCTAAGAGCAAAATTAATATCGAGCAGCTTTATGCGAAAAATTGTCTACGAGAGCTCGAAGCTGGCAGAATCATTCCAGACAGCACTGATATTAGCGTGCAGACGCTTTGGCTAACCAAAGACCTTGCAATTATTGGAATTCAAGGAGAAGTGTTGGTTGCTCTCGGGGCTTATGTGGCAAGTAGTATTTTAGCGCCAAATCGAAGTATATTGCTCGGTTATAGCAACGGCAGTGTATGTTATCTGCCTGACACAAAAGAATTGCAACGAGGCGGATATGAACAAATTAGCTATCTTTATAAAGGCTGGACTGGACAGTTTAAGCCTGGGTTAGAGAAAACTCTTGCCGCCGCGGTTTGCCAACAAGCAAAAGAATAATAATGTTTGCATATTCAAATGCCTTTGTTTAGTAATTCCCTAAATAAATCAGCAAGCAATTTAAAACAGGAAAAGTTTAGCTTAATGACTAGGTAAATGCCCTCGCCCCCCAACTACCCAAAGTCCCTTAACCCCAGCCTTTCTCCCAGCGGAAAAGGGGGAGAACTCATTTTTCCAGTAAACTTCTTTCTCCGCGTCTCTATGTCTCCGTGTTAAAAGCTCATTCTCAACTCCCTCCTTGTGGATTTTGCGCCTTCTTTGCGACTTTCGTGGTTCAAGGCCCCCTTTTACTTGTTCCCAACTCCCCAAACCTCCAACCCTTTCTACTCTCCGTGTCTCAGTGTTAAATCTTCTCATCATATTCCTTCTCTCCCGGTTCAGGATTCAATATTTGCACCCATCTATTCCCTTTCCAAAATTAATCATAACCGCACATAATACAATAAAACACTAAATCAAGAGGTTATCTTTCATACTAGAATAAATATAAAAATCAATATACGTCATAAAATCAGGAATCTTGATCTGGAGGAA
>DLIO01000112.1 GCA_002483765.1 Lentisphaeria bacterium UBA7640
CTCTCCAACTCTCCAACTCTCTCTTTGTGTACTTTGTGCCTCCTTTGAGTTCTCCATGGTTAACTTTTTGCATTTTCTCTGAGCCTCCGTGTTAGATCCCCTACCCTACTTTCCCTGCCGTGACTTTCAGTGTCTTCGGTGGTTAACCCCCTTTTCTCTTTTTCCTGTTCTTTGGTTGGCAGATCGGAGGTTTTGAGGTTATATTAGTAACTTGAAGCAATGTAAACATTTAAGGATCTATAAGGTGATTTTCAACGATATAAAAGATATTGACCGTGAATTTGATGTAGTAATTGCCGGTAGTGGCCTTGGTGGCTTGACCGCTGCCAATATTTTAGCGCGCGCTGGTTGGCGCGTTCTGTTGGCAGAACAACATTTTCAGCTCGGTGGACTGGCGACTTGTTTCCGCCGCAAACAGCATATCTTTGATGTTTCACTTCACGGTTTTCCGATTGGCATGAAAAAAACGTTACGAAAATATTGGTCTCGTGAAATGTCTGAGCATATCACCCAAGTTAAAAGTATTCGTTTTGACAATCCGCAATTTTCGTTGGAAACCTCTTTTACCTCTGAAGATTTCACCGAAATTTTGATCAAACAATTTAAGCTTGAACGCTCAGTGGTCAACGCGTTTTATCAAGAACTTGCCAGCATGAATTTTTATGATGCCGATTCGAGAGTCAACCGCGACTTGTTCGATAAATATTTCCCCGGACGCAATGATGTTGTTCGCCTTTTGATGGAACCGATCACTTATGCCAACGGTTCCACGCTTGATGAACCCGCAATTACCTACGGTATTGTCTTCTCCAACTTTATGAGTAAAGGATGCTATACCTTTTCCGGCGGAACTGATTTGATGTTAGAGATGATGCAACAACAGCTTAACACCAATGGCGCAACGGTTTTGACTAACGCTAAAGTTGAAAAAATAAATCTCAAAAATGGCAAAGTTGCTTCGGTTATGCTTAATGGCCGCGAAATAAGATGCCGTACGGTAATCTCTAACGGGAACTTATTATCAACGATTAACCATTATGTTGGCACTGAGCATTTTTCCACCGATTTTCTTGATCGCGCTTCAAAGGTACGCTTGAACACCAGTAGTTCACAGGTTTACATCGGCTTTAAGCCAGGCACTGAAATTGATTTTATCGGAGATCTGTTATTCACTTCGGAACACCCGATCTATGATCCAGAGGCGCTATTAAGTCGCGATTCCACCAGCCGGACATATTCGGTATATTACCCCAAAATCCGTCCCGGTTCCAATGACTTTACCGTTGTTGCATCAATGAATGCCCGCTACGAAGACTGGAGCGGAATGAACTCCTTAGAATACGGAAACGCCAAAACGAAATTAGTCGAAGACACGCTGGACGCACTGGAGAAATACATCCCAGAAATTCGCTCTAAAATCGATTACACTGAAGCAGCCACTCCCCTTACGTTTGAACGTTACACGCTACATGGCAATGGTGCATCGTTTGGCACTAAATTTGAAGGTTTAGACATCAGCATGAAACTGTCCAATGAAATTGGTGGTTTATTCCATACTGGATCGGTCGGCATTATTATGTCCGGATGGCTTGGCGCCGCCAATTACGGCGTAATCACCGCCAATTACGCTGACAAATATCTGTCATAAAAGTCTCCCATAACAGTAATTTACCACCTACTAACATTTAAATAATTTCTGTAGTCTATTCTGCGATCTCATTTTGAATAACAGCCTTTTTCTGCTATAGTATCGCTTAATATATGATTACACCGACTAAATATAATTATACGAGGAAGGAATGGCTTGTGTTATGGAAATAAATGTGTATGAAAAATCTGGAGTTATGGTAATTGAATTGTCTGGACGGTTGGATGCTGAACATGCAGAGAAATTGCGCACCGAATTCTTAAAACTTCTAGAAAAATATCGTAACTTTGCTGTTGACTGTACAAAAATGGAATACTTAGACAGCACTGGACTGGGCGCTATGGTTTTTTGCATGAAAAGTAGTAATGAATACGGCGGAGCATTGCGCTTGGCAAACCTGACCCCAAAAGTACAAATGATTTTCGAAATTACCCGTGCCTACCGAGTTTTTGACATTTACGACAATCTTGATGCCGCAGTAGCGGCGTTCCAGACATAACCAAAGTATCTTCCAAGCCCAAATATTGGGAACGCGATTAAGCAGGAATTAATCACTTTATGAGTCAAAAAATAGAACAATCGCTCCTCAGGCATTCCAAACATGACCTGCAAAAAGAATTAATCGAATTCTTGCTTAACAATACACACCCGAACAAAAAGCGCAGTATTAGATGGAAGATATTGCTCTGGCGCTTTACAACTACCGGAGCACATGGCTTAAAACGGAGCCTTGATATCTGTTTTTCACTGTTATTCTTGCTGTTTTTTTCTCCGTTACTGCTCTTGGTTACAATATGGATAAAGTTGGACTCGCCAGGACCGCTGATTTATCGTCAAGTTCGAGTTGGGTTAAACGGACGACATTTCAACTTTTACAAATTCCGCTCCATGTACTTTGGAGCCGATAAACAATTACAGGAATTAACAACTCACAACGAGTCCACAGATGGAGTGATTTTCAAAATGAAAAAAGATCCGCGCATCACTCGCCCTGGCCGGTTAATCCGTAAATTCAGCATTGATGAATTACCACAATTACTCAATGTATTCCTTGGAGATATGAGTTTAGTTGGACCACGTCCTCCGCTGCCCAAGGAAGTGGATCAATACACGCTTGACGATAGAAAACGTTTAAACGTATTACCAGGGATTACTGGCCTATGGCAAGTATCGGGCCGCAGCGACATTCCATTCAAAGAACAAGTGGAACTGGATAAGAAATATATCCAGAGCCAGTCAATACTTAACGACATCATCATTATGCTTCGCACAATCCCGGCCGTCCTGACAGGACGCGGGGCTTACTAAAAGGTGATTTTGTGAAATCTATAGTTTATTGCTCCGATAATTCAGTCAAATGGGTCCGCGAAAACTTTTCGCAATGCTCACCCTACCTGCTGGAGATTGGCAATAAACCATTTCTGGAATATTTGATCGATTTTTGTGTTTTGGCAAAAATCCGACAAATAAGAATTGTCCAAGATGAACATGATCAAAGAATCCAACAGCACCTCGGTGATGGCAGCCGCTGGGACGTTGAACTTTCATACACCACCGCCAAACAAGGCTCACACGCTAATGCCATTGAACAATACAACAGCGGATTCATCGGCAACGATACTATTTTATTATTTAATGGAATGTTCTGGTTAAGTTATGACAAACATATCTCTTATTCATTTCCCACGATAGGCTCCTTAAACTTCCAGGCAATGACCCCTACTGGTGACGGCTGGCGTTTTATTGCTGCAGAGGCACACAGTCATTCAGATCGCCGTTATGAAGAAAAACTCGAAGCTGGATTCCCACAAGTTTCACCGTTAAATTCAATTTTAGATTTCTATCAAAAAAGCATGACGCTGCTAAATGGCGAGTCTGAACATTACAATCTTCCAGGATATGGAGCGGACAAAACGATATTAATTGGTCGCAATGTAGTCATTCCACGTTCAGCCAAAATCATTAGCCCTGCAATAATCGGTGACTGCGTCCAATTAGGGCAAGATACGGAAATCGGCCCAAATGCTGTCGTCGGTAGTAATTCTTTTATTGACGACAATTCCACAATCAACAACTCTGTAGTCATCAGCCATTCATATCTCGGATGCAACCTGGAACTAAACTGTAAAATTGCCGCACAAAACATGGTTATTGACCCAAACACCGGAACCCGACTCGATATTGCTGATGAATTTTTATTGACCCATACCATTAATAAAAGAAAAAATCCCTGTATTTTGTGTTCCTTGAGGCAACGAATAGTAGCATTTTTGCTATGGATTGTTTGGCTTCTGCCATGGTTGATGATTCGTCCGTGGTGTCGCTTAAAAAGCAAGGATATTTTCATTAATTCAGGAACGGATAAACTTCAAATACGACTTTATACTTTGCCAGGAAAAAATTTATTTGCACGGTGGTTCTTTAAATTATCGTTGGATCGCTTCCACCTATTACGTGCAGTAATCTACGGTAAATTACGTTTGGTGGGTAATATTATTTTAGATGATGGATCGCTAATTGCCAATGACTTTGAAGCGACGTTCAAAGAATACACTCCTGGAATATTTTCTTACTCCGAAGCACTAGGACATGGCAATGACTATGCGCAATGTCGAATTGACGAATTATATTATCTTCACCACGCAAAATTTAGTTTTAATTTGTGGATTTTATATAAGACATTAATCCGTAACTTTCTGAAAGAAACTTAACTGAGGCGCAAAACATGTATTTGGAAAACCATGACAAAGATGAAATCATAGAACAAAGCGAAGAACGCACCTCGATTGTCGCGAAGGGAATGAAGTACCTCGAGTTGTTCAGACGGGATGTTTGTTGCTGGCAGTGGGCGTTGCGGCGCCACTGGATTCTATTGATCGCTTTTCCAATATTAGGAGCCTTGCTGTTTTTTACAGTCAGGACTTTGACAACTTCGCCAGCCTATATGAGCCGCTGTTCATTAATAAAACAAGAACCTGTGGATGCTCGCTTCCGCGATTATCCAGTGGGAGTTATTACCCCTCCCAAGCTTGATGCGGTATTTAATATTATTCTGAGTCGTCAATGCTTAAGCGAAACTCTAAAAAGATTGAACCTGAAATGGACAGTCAATGAATTTTTTAAAAAAATTTCATTGGATCAAGCGTCTAAAAACTCTAAT
The DNA here is from genome assembly GCA_002483765.1 of Lentisphaeria bacterium UBA7640. Taxonomy (GTDB): domain Bacteria; phylum Verrucomicrobiota; class Lentisphaeria; order Victivallales; family Victivallaceae; genus UBA7640. The sequence goes on from DLIO01000112.1 coordinate 4,809, forward strand.
TACCTTTTTCTTGCGGTGACGACTCATAATCCACAATTATCAGCAGAGGCGGCAAATACCCTTGCCGAAGTCTTTATCGAACATTATAAAAAATTCCTCCGTGATTACGGCAAAGAACCTTTCGAAAATCTCGAACGCAGTAACCGAGAATTAACCGCTGAATTAGAAAATCTTCAAGCTGAATTAAAAGTGTTGATGGAAACAAATAAAATAGGTTTTCTAGAAAGCGAAAGACACATGATTGAACAACGAATTTTATTTACAGAGGAACAAAACCAAAAGGCCAACGCAGATGTAGAAATCCTCGCAATAAAGCTTCAAGAATTGGAAAAACATCTCCTTAGCACGCCAGAAAAAACTGAGCTTTACTCAGAACGTAGCACAACTCGCGAACAAGCGTTAACAACAATGAGAGTGGAACTGGCTGAGCTGCTTCAGAGTTACACTGAAAACAATCCTCTTGTGATTAGAAAAAAAGCCATTGTCAATGATCTTGAAAAAAATATGCTTGAGAACAAAGATGACGGCAAAGACAAAGTAGTAATAGGGAAAAACCCTGAGTACACTGAAATAAAAACTGAAATTAGCAAAATGAGTGCCGAATATAAAGCACTAAAAAACCACACAGCGCAACGCGCACAAAACTTGGATACCCTCATGAAACGCCGCGACCAACTAAGCCGAATGGCGCCAGCTTACACGTCATTACAGGATCGCATTGAAAACAAAAAGAATTTGCTGCAACAAAAAGAGTTACAAGCTCGCGAACTGGAGATGTTCCGCGAACGCCACTTTACCGACATCAATATCTATGAGCACGCGGTGCCTTCTAGCCAACCAGTTGGACGCGCTAGGATCGTCTTGACGATTCTAGGTTTTATTTTCGGTTTAATGGTTGCTCTACTATACGTATTTGGTCGTGAAGCACTCGATTTAACAATAAGAACCAAAGGCGACCTGGAAAGTGCACTAAATATTCCTCTTTTAGGAGTCATTCCTAAATTAAACACCAGTCACCGAGCGGATTTTTACAATGCACTCCAAGAGATTATTGACACAGTCGACAAAGAAAAAGAAATCAATACAGACGGTAAAGGTATTTTAGCGCTAGCGATAATCGAAGATAATGCAAGACCTTATGAAAAGGTTTTAGAAGAACTGCTACACATGATAATTGTAAAAGATATTTCATACTTACGGATCAAAGAAGCTCCAGATGACGGTTGCGACTCAGCGCTTTTAATCAATGATTATCTATACGGGTTGATCGATGAATTACCAAACCCAGGTGCAGACAACACTCTCTATTTCAAACTAGACGACATGGCTTTTTTCAGCCCGCCAGATACCGAACGACTATACTCAATCGCCACTCTTTCACACCGAACGCTAGTCGTTTGGGAGCTATTTTCCTATCAAAAATATCCACAATTCTACGCTCGGATATGTTCTACTGCAGCGATGACAGTATTGCCATTCCAGTTCGGCATAACCTCCAAAAAATATGTCCGACCAATCCTAGATTTTCTAAGACAAAACGAAGTCCATTCTCTTTTTGGCGTAATTTATGCCATTGACGACAAACATTACCAAGAGGTCAACGTATCATGAAATATAATTATTTATTCTTCCTTTCCGCATTGTTACTACTTACAGGTTGCGCTCCAGATCATTTTGGACCTGTCAACGTTCCCGAAGAGTATTCCACCGATCAAGTAATGAAAACATCCAAAGATGAAGTTGATGCGGAATTAAAAGAACTTCAAAAACTCCCCGAAGCGAATTATACTATTAGCTCGGAGGACCATTTTCATATTGTAGTATACGGATATCCTGACGTTAGTGCCACCAACATTGTCATAACCCCTGATGGGTTCTTGAACATGCCCTTAATTGGGCCAGTAAAGGTCGGAGGTTTGACGGTTAAAGAGGCCAATTTGAAAGTGGCTGAAGAACTATCATATTACGTCAAATCCCCTAAAGTGGCGCTGATCCCGGTTCAAGTGACTGGATTCAGCTTTGTGATTGCTGGGCAGGTTTTGCGTCCAGGTAAATATACCATTGCAATCGGACGCACGCGGCTGATTGACGCTATTGCTTTAGCCCAAGGTTTCACCAGTGGCTTATATCAAGGGACTACATTCTCATTGGCCGACTTGGATAATGCATACATCGCGCGCGAAGGAAAAATCCTACCGGTTAGTTTCAACAAAGCACTGCTTCAGGGCGATAACTTGCACAATATCCCTTTACAAAATGGCGATTACATTTATGTGCCACAGGTAATGGGCAGCACAGTCACCGTGCTTGGTGAAGTTCATCGCCAAAATTATGTTGGTTATCACGAAGGTCTAACTTTAGTTAATGCGCTCTCTTTTTGCATGGGTTTAATGGAAACTCATGCGGACAATGTTAAGATAATTCGCGGCGGCATGAAGGACCCAGTAGTTTATACTGTCAATATCACCAAAATGCTAGAAGGAAAAATCAAAGATTTCCCACTTCAACCCAACGATATCGTCTTTGTGCCACGCGATGGATTATCGGACTGGAACGTTATGGTTCGCAAAATCTTGCCGACAATTCAAGCTATGAGCATGCTGGCTGGACCATTTGGAAATCCATCTTCTCTCTATTATTCAAATTAACCATTTGGAACAAAATGTTGCTATTTGCAAAAATAACTGTTTTGATTTTGGCCTTTGTAGTGGCGGCACCATTGGCCTCCATACTTGCCCGTAGTTACGACAAAATTCGCGACTTGTTGTTCTTTCTCATGGTGTTCTTCACCTGCACATCCATCGACCTTAATCTTTTTCCGATGCCGTTATGGAAAGGGACGTCTCGTGGTTTTGCTTTCACCGCAGTTGACTTTTTCTGTTTATCGCTAATGGGGGGACTGCTCATGTTGCCAACACTGAAATTTAGCTGGCGGCCTCCAGGCGCTATACTATATTTTATTTATTGTGCCTTGAGCTTTATCTCGTTTTTCACAGCAGAATATCCGTTACAAGCAGGTTTTGAAGTTCTGAAAATGTTTTGGATGTATCTCTTTTTTATCGTCACATACAACTATATTGTGTCGAAAAAAAGTTTTTGGCCATTAATCTATGCGGTGATTTCCGCTTCGTTCGTCATGCTGATAGTCGCGATTTATCAACGTTACGGACTCCATATTTACCAGGTCAACAGCACGTTGTCACACCAAAATTCACTAGCATTCTATGGTTCGATATGTGGTTGCCTTCTGCTCGGTGTTTTGTTTAATGAAAAAACTACGCGATGGCAGGATTTATTACTTTTTACCGCATTCCTCAGCACTGTGCTATTAGTTTACTTCACGCTATCGCGAGCAGGACTAGCAGCAATGTTCTTTGGGCTAACATTGACTACCGCCATGACATTGATTCTTAATGGTTTTTCCCGAAAGAGAAGTTTTTTATTCATTATTTTAATATTTGGAGCTGGCCTGACGGTATTAATGACCGCTCCGCGTATTAAACAACGTTTTCAAGAAGCCTCTTCAGCATCAAAACAAACCCGAATAAATTTAGCTAAGGCGGCTACCCGCATTGCTAATGATTATCGATTAGGGGTCGGATTGAATAACTTTAGTGTATATTCCAGTTCCAAATATGATTATGCATTCGAACAATATGAGGCTGGAATGTCGCGCACAGATCTCCGTGATGAAAACGGTCCAATTGTCGAGACTATTTATCTACTGGTTGCCGCGGAATGCGGCTGGATAACGCTTGCTGCTCTCTTACTTTGGATGGGCACCTACTGGCGTTGGTGCTTCGGCACAGTTATTGCTTTAAGACGTCAAGCATGCTTTGGGATCTTAGCCGGAGTGCTTGGTGGATTAACCGCCACTTATCTGCAATCAACACTTGAATGGGTGTTTAAACAACACGCTAATTTCTATTTATTGATGTTGACCTTTGCAATCATCGCGAGTTTGCGTAATAAAAAGCAAACAGCGAAAAAAATATCATTCTTTAGAAAGGCAAAAATACGTAAAGCATTTTCATTTATAAGGAGACCTACTAATTATTCTGCCACCATTTAAAATATTTGTTATAAATTCGCGCGCGCATAATGCGCGCGCCAATTTCTGAATCCATAAAAACCAAAAGAGAGGAAGATTATGAAGTATTTTGTACTGTTGTCCGTAATTGTATGCGGGTTGTGTTCCGGGTGTTCGTTTTTTAACACAAGTAGGCAAATCATCGCGGTGAATATAGAACCGGCTGACGCTAACGTAATAATTAATGGATTATCATATCCTGGCGGGGCAGTTTACGCCGAAGTACCACGTTCACGCGAAGTTCTGATTGAAGTTTGGAAGGACAAATTTCTAACCCAAAAACATGTAACCCCATTCACACTAAGTGCTACTGGCGTCATGGATGCTTGTGGAGCAATCATAATTCTCCCAGCTTTTGGATTGTTTTCTTCAGGAGCCTGGGAGCTGAAGGAAAACATTGTTAACATCAAACTGCTGCCCGACCCAATGGCAACTAAAACAATAGTGGCAGCGGAAGAACCAGCAACCACTGATGTTAAAATAACTGAGCCAGTAGAAATAGAAAACTGCGAAGCTGATGAGCCTGAAATAGCGGAAAGTAACCCGATAGAAAATGAAATGAAATGATTACTAGTATCCGTTTTAATGTCTTAATCCTGTGCGCGGCCATTTTTTCTGGGCTTGGAGTATTTGCGAACAATCTGAGTTTAACTGAACAGCCTGACAAAAAAACCGCAGTCATGACGGTGTTAGGGATTCGGAATGCGCGTGCATCTGGAAACAAACAGATCAAAATTGAGATCGGGGCTTCAACTTCTGATGCTAACCGTAACCCGCTATCCTACCGCATAGTTAGCGAAGACGACCCCAATTACGCTTACTCGAAGTTTATAACCCCACTCAAAGCGTCTGCCATTAGTGCTATTGAACTGCAACCACCTCCAGGGTTTGATCCTGGCAAAGGAGGATTCGCTGGACCATTCACCAAAACCGAAGTAACATTAGATTTACCAACGCCATTAAAAGATGGTAAGACTTATTCAGTTGTCGGGATTGGTGTCGATGGTCGAATGGTGACTGCCGCCCGTACTGCAGCATCTTTTTGTTATGGCGCGCCGGTTGCACCACCACCAGCAGTAATGACTGTTATGGGGCTACGCGGGATTTCGAGTATTGGCAACGGAATTTTAATGCTAGAGTTTGGCCCTGCTTTCTCTGAAAAAGACGGCTCCATAACTCGTAATTATAATCTCACCGTTAACGATGTGCGACATCCAGTACTTAACCTAGGACGACGTTCGCGAATCGACGTTTATCGGCCGGAAGGATGGCCATTCAAAGGAATTCGAGAACATCGTATCTTCCTTGATTCCGGTGTCGTCCTGAAGGATGGCGATAAGGTCAAGGTCAAAGTGTCTTCTAATGTCACCTCTGGTGCGAACAGTGTGGAATTCGTATTCAACCATACGAATTCTTTTTCACCGTCAATCAAGGTAAACCAAGTCGGTTATCAAACTAATTCTCCGATAAAACGCGCAATGTTAGGATATTGGTTGGGGTCATTTCCAGAAAATAACACAAACGACGGCATCATGAATCCTGACGCATTCTTCAGTTCGGAACAGCCCAAAATGATTACTCCCAGCCTAGCTCCGTACGCATTAAGTCTTGACAAGCCACCCGAATTTTTCATCTACGACGCAGTATCACGTGCCAAGGTTTATCAAGGCTTAAGCCGTTTCGTGCACAATGGACTACAAAGTGATGGCAAAATAAGCCATGCTTCGGAAAATGTTTATGAATTAAATTTTACAGATTTCAAAACACCCGGACAATATTTCATCGCAATTCCAGGCGTCGGCCGAAGTTTCGGATTTAAAATTGCCGATGATGTTTACCGTGAGGCATTTGAAAAACAGGCTTATGGTGTTTTTGTTCAACGAAGCGGCATTGAGTTACAGCCGCCTTTTTCACAATGGCGCAGAGTCGCTTCACTTGACAAAGGAATTGTAGTTACGACAGAGAAACGTTTTGAGCATGAAAAATGGGGCAATTTTAAAGACAATCAGGTAATGATCCCAAATCCAGATGCCGGCGGTAGCGACAAATTGAAAAAGCTGCGCAATGACGGGAGCATGATTGCTGAATTCATTTTCAATGGAAATATCAATAACAGCGTAGTTAATGGCGCGCAACCGCTGCCGTTAGCTTCATCATTCCGTTTTAGAGATGACCACGTCATCCGCACCAGTGGCAAAGTTTTGGAATCTAATCCAGATGGCCGTAATGGTTTCAAACTGGCAACAAACATTGATTTTAAAAATGGTGCGGCCGTCAGTTTTCAGTTCCGCAAAGATCCCGCCACTGGAAGTCGATTTGACGGCACTCTATTCACCATCGGCGGTATAGGAATAAGCGCTAACTGGGGCTTGTTCAGTTTTCGCCAAGACCGACAACTTTCAGCTTGGCAACGCATCAAAGACAATGAATGGCATCATTTCTTCATCAATATTGTTTCGCAAGAAAACGGATCTTGGCAAAGCACATTCTATGTCGATGGCATCCGTTTGGCAGAATTTACTAGAAGCCAGCCGCCTAACGGAGAAGTTATTTTTGCTAATATTAGCAATCTCCAGTGTGGCGGTGCTCTTTTGGGTAATTTGATGATCTTTAAGCGCAGTCTAAACGAGCAAGAGATGGCGTTAACCGGAGAATGTAATCCGGCAGAAATACCGTTAAAATTAAATGCATCTGGCGGACATCATGATGCCGGAGATTATAATCCACGGTCTCATATCGATGTCGCTCAAATCTTGATGGATGCCTACGAAATGACCCCACGGAAATATTATGATGGACAATTAAATATTCCCGAAAAAAACAATGGCATTCCCGATATTGTTGATGAAGCACTCTGGGCGTTAAAACTTTGGATAGGATTGCAAGATCCAGCTGACGGCGGTGTTTATAATGGCACCGAATCCCAAGGTGATCCAAATTTTATTCAGACCGTGGAACTAGATGATACCGGAGACTATGCTTGGGCCAAAGATTCGCAGGGTTCGTTATTGTTCGCCGGAGCAATGGCCCAGGCATCGCGGATTTTGAAGAAACACGGAAAAATGACTGAAGCCGAAGATTATCTTCAACGTGCAGTTCGAGCTTATCAATGGGGCTGCGCCAATCCAGTACCGGTAAATGATCAAAAAATTTACGGGGAATTTTATCTGGCGCCAAAAGCCTACGCGGCGGCAGAACTTCTGCATACTACTGGTGAACAACAGTACCGAATAGACTTCAGAGAGAATTCGCCGTGGAGTCGTGACCCGACAGCTGATATCGCAATATATGGGAAATATGATTTTACCCTAGCAGCCTGTTCATACGCGACTGTTCCAAAACATCTTGCTGACGCGGATATCCAGAAAGCAACGATAAAGGCTATTTGCCGTGAAGCAGACATGTATATTAACGGTTCAAGGAAGATGGCTTATAAGTTCATTCGGCACCCCTACGCGCCGATCGGGTGGGGCAACGGCACCTATGCGCAATTTCTAACTATCGTTCGCCACGCGTGGGCAATCACTAGAGAACCCGAGTATTATCGTTGGATAGTTAAGAGTTGTGACAATACTCTTGGTTGCAATCCATTAAACCTGAGTTGGGTGGTCGGTCTAGGAACTCGTACTATACGCGCACCACTACACAACAGTCGCTACAATCCGACTGGAATGGTGGTTGATGGACAGCAAGCTGAAGGGCCGCATTCTAAAGGTAAAGCATATAACTATCAAGAGACAGTTTACCCTCCACATTCAAATCAATTTGCAGTGATGTACGCTTTTGTTGATAGTCATTTTGCGATTGCGATGGATGAAGGTATGGTAAATCGTCAAGCAGAAACCATGGCTTCATTTGGTATATTGCTTCCTGATCACGTTGATGCTCAGAAATGATATCAGTTAAATCTCTGCCATAATTCAAGATAGCGTTTATGCAAGTCGTCATCAGTTGTATTCTTTAAGGAATCAATTAACATAGCAAAAATCTTCATTTGCGGAGCGACTGTTACCAATAATGGATTTGGCAACTTGCGAAGATAAAGCATATTCAAAATAAAATTACGCAACCGTTCAGAAAAAGTTTTCTTGCGGTCTCTAAAATTCGCGCGCGCATAATGCGCGCGCGAATTTAACGGCCATGGATCTGCTGTTAATGCAAAGAAGGTTTCAACTGTTTCAAAAAAAAGTTTTTTAGAAGATGTCAACCACGATAAAAGTTTTTCCAGATCGCCGTACGTTGGACAGTATTTGTATTCCAGAGCCTCCGAATAAGCAGAGCATAATTTGGGTGGCATCTCGAGTTCATCTAGCTTTATTTGCCGTTCAATGCCAGAACCAAGCAAAGCATGTCGGGCAATTAACAGAGCATCACCACAACCCAATGCCGCCTTGTGTAAATTACGCTCAATGAATTCTTGGTCTTTAATATTACCTGTATTCAGCTGGAGCCGTTGTTCCGCTAATAAAATACCGGTACCACGATTAAGTAATAAGCGCATGCCTTCAAAAAAAGGCAAATCTTCCCAAGGACAACGCGTTATATCCGTAAAACAGTTCGGATCGCCAAAAATCACTAGGTGCGCCATCAGTAAATCTTTGACCATCAATGTTGATGCTTTACGCTCAAAATCATCGAGTGTTTGAGGAAATGCAAAATCAACATCTATGTTCAATGTAGCTGACCATTTTTTCCCAATCTCATGGAATAATGCAGCAATTTTACGACGTGGAGCAAAATGTGGAACTACGATAAAAAAATCTAAATCATTACACAAAGCACCGTCTGGAGTAGCTCCGCCCTCCCCGCGACCATAACTACCGCCCAGCACCACTGCACGGATTGACTTCGCCATAGAAGATACAGCAATCTCTTCTCGGATCCCTTTCAATGCTACATTGAGTAATTTTTCCGCTCTTGGGTCTCCATGAAAAGTTCCTTTTATTTTCATTTTCGCAATATTTCTGGATATTTTTTGAGTTCCTGCGATAAAGATTTAACCGAACCAAAATCATGTGACTTTGCAGCCATATTTGCTGCAGCAGCTTGTTCAGAAATAATATTAGCTCCAATATTAGAAGAACTACCCATGATTGAATGAGTGATATTCCGTATTTCCATCACATTGTGCTGTTCAACTGCTTGTTCCAATTTTTGACAAAGTTGCTCTAACGTCTCGACATAGCAATCGAAAAGTTCTTCCGCGTCGCTTCCTGTTATTCCAAGAATGTCACGCATATAGATTATAATCGATTCTTTAAGCATTTTCCTCTATCCTCTTTAGCTGTTCAGCAACCATATCTTTTCACGCTTCTAGAGTAAAAATTGTTTCATTCATCCCGCAATAACTACTACGAGAAATACCCGAAGTTATATCGCGCATAATTTTAAGACCACGACCTGATGAGGCCTGGAATGACGAGTCATCTTCATCAGTGTCAATTTGCTCACCAGCCTCCTGTCGACAACGCTTGCCACGGTCAACACCACGAATCAATATTTTATCATTGCTCTGCTCCATGCTGACCCAAATATGTTGTTTAGAGTCTTTGCGCTCCATTCCGTGAAGTATGATATTATTTAAATATTCATGGAGTAGCAATTCAATTTTGACCGCAACTTTCGGATCGCTGATCTTCTGGGAGAAAGTCACAGCTGCTTTGCCAACTTCATTAAGTTGTGGTGGAATCAAAAGTTCAAACAGATTAGGATTATTGATCCGTTTTTCAAGTGCAACGATACAGATATCATCTGACAGTTGTTCATATCCCATCTGCATTATCGCATTTACCAAGCGGTGCGGAAAGGTGACAGCATCGGCGCTACCAGCAAGTGAACCAATAATTTCCGCAAGCTCGCTAGGGTCTAAAGATATTCCATCTTGATTACAAGCATCAAAAAGTCCATCAGTAACCCCAACGATCAATGCGTCATCGGGAAAATTAAATTCAATACTGTCCTCTAAACGGTAGTTGGTTTGAGAAAACCAGCCTGTAGGAATTCCACCCTTTTCATAGTTTTCTGAATTAATGATCTCTCCGGTAGCAGAAGAACAAACAAACAATCCCGGATGACCAGCGCTTTGCATATGAATATGGTTCGTAGAAAAGTCGATTATCGCCACCGAACAAGTCATATATGATGCCCCTTCTAGTTCATTGCAAAAAAACTTGTTGATTTCATTGAGAAATTCATGCGGGGCAAGCTTTTTTTCATGCGCTGTGACTTTGATAAAAGATTGAACTGCCATCATATAGAGCGCTGCCGAGATTCCATGTCCAGCAATATCCCCGATGAGTAATAAATATTTTTCATCTTCAAGCTGAAAAAACTCATAGATATCGCCAGAAACCTGTGATTGCGGCAAATAAAGTGATGAGGTCACAGTATAGGAATCTATCATACACCAAGGCGGTAATAAAATTCGCTGTACATCTCCTGCCAATGCCAACTCTGATTCCATACGGCTAGAATTGGAACTCAACTGCTTTTGTCTCAAGTAAATATTGATTACATATTCTATCTTCTCTTGAAGTTCCTTTTTACTAAAGGATTTTTTCATGTAATATGTGAATGGATCCCAAGATATTTCATTCAACAATGTAGACTTTGAGTCATCAATCATTGCGGTAAGGAAGATAATAGGCTTATTTTTTGAGATTTTACGTAACAACCTTCTAAGTTCAAAGCCATCAATACCAGGCATAATAATATCAAGCAGAATAATATCGAAAAATTCATTTTTAAATGCTTGAAGGGCTTCAACTGCGTTTGTGAATCCTATAACCTCATATGTAGTTTTGGGAAGGCAACTAGTAATCAGTTTGAGGTTAAATTTCTCATCGTCAACCGCCAATATTTTTATTTTTTCAGACATTTACGCTCCGTTAATAATCATGTTAGCAGTTCTAAATTTAATACAATAGCAGACCACAAAACCAACAAACAGACATGTTAGCGAATCACCGGACACACTTGAGCAAGCGCAGGAGGAATCCGACAAGGACGACCTTCACTGTTGACACAAGCGAGAGTTACGCTGCCACTAACTAGAAGTTGGTCATCGCGAAGAACCTCTGTTTTAATCACCAAACGTGAACCTCGCGATTCTGAAACCATGCTCCTAAAAGTTAACAAATCATCATAATGAGCGGGCGATGAATAACGACAATTCACCTCGAAAACTGGTAGTCCAAATCCGCTTTTTTCAAGTTGACTATATGGCAATCCAGCATCCCGAAGCATTTCAGTGCGACTACGTTCAAAGTATTCCAAGTAATTAGCGTAGTAAACCACACCCATCTGGTCAGTATCAGCGTAAGGGACCCGATAGTAACTGTAGTGATACCGCATATTATCCAAGATTTTCTCAACGACCTGCTGAATTTCCAATCCATCTGAGTCGATCCTCACGGCATCTTCAGCCTGTTTGAGTGGAGCAATAGCACGCGTGGAATCCTGTAAATCGCGCTTTGCGATCTCTTTCGCAACTGATTCGACAGTAGCTCCATCACAAATTTCGCCACTTTGATTAAGGCGACGACGCGCGCGCTCTTCTGGTGAAGCTGTTAAAAAAAACTTATAGCGGGCGTCAGGGAAAATCACCGTTCCGATATCACGCCCTTCCATTGCCACCATTCCTGAATCAGCAAAATTACGCTGAAGTGTAAGCAACCATTCGCGTACTGCGGGAACGGCTGAAAGTGGACTAGAAAGAGTAGCAATTTCTGCTGTACGGAGTTCTGCTCCAGGAAATTCTCCGTTGACCCGGAGCTCATAATCGCCTTCAGGCGAAGGGATATATTCCAATGTCATTTTTTTCAGTAATGGAATCAAAGTGAGATCATTGAAGTCATCTTCCTTGAGACCATTTTTAATGGCAAACCAAGTCACCGCTCGATATAAATTACCGGTATTGATATATGGAATATTCAAATGCTGTGCAATCGCACTAGCAATAGTACTTTTCCCAGAAGCAGCCGGGCCATCAATTGCTATTACCGGTTTTTTCATATTTATCCGAGCTTAGTTACCGCCACGTCGTCCACGCAGGCGTCCATTCTTCAAGAAACCATCATAATTGCGCATTGTCAGGTGTGACTCTAATTGTGTCAGCGTATCAAGCACGACACCAACCATAATCAGTAGACTAGTACCGCCAAAAAACGAAGCGACCATCATTGGAACTTTAAAGCTGTTAGTCAAAATCATTGGGAATATTGCCAAAGCCATTAAAAACAGTGCTCCAGCAAAAGTGATTCGTGACATTGAATGATCAAGAAACTCCGCAGTCGGCTGTCCCGGACGAATCCCTGGAATATAAGCGCCCTCTTTTTTGAGATTTTCAGAAATTTGAATCGGATTAAATTGATTAGCAACCCAAAAATATGTAAATCCTAATATCAGAATACCGTAAGTCATCATATATTGCGCAGATCCGTAGACAAACATCTGAACAATAAAACCTGGAGCATTATGCCAAAAACGTAGTGCCATGCCTGGGATTGAAAGCAAAGCGCCAGCAAAAATAATCGGCATAACACCAGCAAAATTTACTTTTAACGGCATATAAGTACTGCCTCCATGAACTTGACTGCCAACACTTTTACGCACCATTTGGATTGGAATCCGGCGCATACCTTGAGAAAGCATAATCGTCGCAGCAGTAACCGCAGCAAACACGATCAATAAAATCAGTAGTTGAACTGGACGGAAATTTGCCCCAGAAGTAGTCTGTTCATTGAGCGACATTTGGATCAACGACCATAATGCCTGTGGTAGTCGGGCAATAATGTTGATAGTAATAATCAATGAAACCCCGTTACCAATACCACGTTCGGTAATCTGTTCACCAAGCCAAGTCAATACCATAGTGGCACAAGTTAATACCACCACAGTCATAATAATGAACATAGTTTGATTGCCGACGATCAACGGTGATTCTGGAGAGGGCATACCAAGGCGGCTCGGGTTGAGCATCGCCACCGCAGCCATAGTGCCTTGAAAAAAGCAAACTAAAAGAGTAAGATAACGAGTATATTGTGAAATTTTCTGACGTCCCGAGTCGCCTTCGCGCTGGAGTTTCTCCAGCGTTGGGACGGTCGGTGTCAGAAGTTGCATAATAATTGATGCCGTAATGTAAGGCATAATACCGAGAGTGGCAACTGCAAAATTTTGCAATGCCCCTCCACTGAAAATGTCAAACATTTCCATCAACTGTCCGCTTTTCCCGCTCTCCGTCAATCCGGCAACATAAGCCTTAAGTGCTCTGGGATCTACGCCAGGGCACGGAATGTTAGCGGCAAAGCGGGTAATGACGACAATTCCGGCAGTGAACAGCAACTTTGCGCGCAGTTCCTTAATTTTCAGCATATTTACAAATGCAGCAAACATATACCCGTTATCCTTAGGTTTGGTGATTAAACGATTTCGCAAACTCCGCCAATGCTTTCGATCTTCTCTTTAGCACTCGCGGAAAATTTATTTGCCTTTACGGTTAATTTTTTGGTCAAATCGCCATTGGCGAGAATCTTGAGCAAAACTTTTTTAGTCGGAAGCAATGCTTTAGCGCGAAGCGCTACTTCATCAACAACATCGCCGTCGTTGAAATTCGCCTCCAATACTGAAGTATTGACTAAGTTATATTCAACTCGGTCAAAGCTCTTGAAACCACGTTTCGGCAAACGCCGAAAGAATGGGATCTGGCCACCTTCAAAATAAGGACGATTTTTGAAGCCAGCACGTGAGCCGGCCCCTTTTTCGCCACGGCCAGAGGTACGCCCCCAGCCAGAGCTATCGCCACGACCAACGCGATGACGAACCTTACGGCTGCCCGGCGTTGGTGAAAGATTATGTAATTTCATATTATCTATCCTGTGATTTTTTTATTTGCTAATGCCACGCTTAGCCATAATTTGATCGCGCGATGTCAGCGCTTCAATGGCTTTAAACGTTGCTTTTGCTACGTTAAGTGGATTATTTGAACCCAGTGATTTCGCCAGCACGTCATGAATGCCGCCTAGTTCCAAAATAGAACGAATAGCGCCGCCAGCAATTAAGCCAGTACCGGTAGAAGCCGGACGCAGCAGGATTTTAGCCCCGCCGAATCTAGTTTCAACATCATGTGGAATGGTCACACCATTCATTGGAATGTCCAGCACACTTTTACGAGCTATTTCTCCACCTTTACGGATCGCATCTGCTACTTCATTAGCTTTTCCATAGCCATAGCCAACTTTACCGTTACGATTACCGACTACCACCAAAGCACCGAAGCTAAAGTTACGGCCGCCTTTGACGACTTTACTGCAACGGTTAATACTGATGATAGTTTCCTCGTATTCGTGGCTTACCACTTCGTCATTTTTGAATTCATCTCTTCTTGCCATGATTCAGCTCCTAAAACTTGAGTCCGTTTTCTCTGGCGGCATCTGCAATAGCTTTTACACGACCATGAAATTTAAAACCGGAACGGTCAAACACCACATTATTGATGTTAGCCGCTACTGCTTTTTCTGCCGCCATTTTACCAAGTACCTGAGCACCAGCTAAATTAGGAAGAATATTTTGTTCTTTGAATTGTTTATCAAGCGTTGAGGTCGTCGCCAAAGTTACACCGTTCTCATCATCAATAAATTGCAAATAAATATTTTTTGCAGTGATACTGACACAGAAACGCGGACATGCCGCAGTTCCTGTAATCTTTGAACGGATACGCAGGTGACGCCTGTTACGCTGTTCTTGTCTTGTTCTTATCGTCATGATTTATCTCCAAATTATCCGACAGATTTGCCTTCTTTCAGCGTGATTTTTTCATCAGAGTAACGAATTCCCTTACCTTTATATGGTTCGGGTTTACGGAAACGTCTAATGATGGCGGCAACTTCGCCCACGGCCTGCTTATCAGCACCTTCAATCGTAATGTTGGCATCCTTCACCGTGACTTTGACGCTCTTTGGAACCTCAAATTCAATTGGATGAGAATAGCCAAGGCTCAATGTCAACTTTGAACCGGCCAAAGCGGCACGATATCCTACTCCGACAATAGTGAGCTCTTTTTTAAAACCGTCAGTTAAGCCGATCATCATATTATTGATCAGGTTTCGCGTGAGTCCCTGCATAGCATTGGAAGCACGCGATTCGTCGTTGCGAACCACCCGAATCACATTATCTTTGACATCCACCGTTACATACGGCGGAATCTTCATGGAAAGCTTTTCTTTGCCTTCCACTGAAACGGTTCCGTCACCAACAATAACCTTGAGGTTTTGCGGTATCGCAACCGGTAATTTTCCTATACGAGACATAATTTATATCCTTATGCGTAACAGGTTACCAAACATAGCAAAGAATCTCACCACCGACATTCTGCTTAGCGGCTTCTTGGCCGGCTAGAATGCCTTTAGGAGTAGACATAATTACGGTTCCAAGGCCATTTCTAACCCTTGGAATTTCTTTGCTACCGCAATAACTCCGGCAGGAAGGTTTACTGATTTTTTTCAGTCCTTCAATAACCGGCTTTCCTCTGTAATATTTCAACGTGACAATGAGCATCTTGCTCACACCTTCGCCGTCCGACTTAAAGCTGGTAATATAACCTTCTTCTTTCATTGTAGAAGCGATCTGCTCCTTCATGATAGAATGAGGAATTATAACTTCTTTGAGGGAAGCGGCGCCTGCATTTCTAATGCGGGTCAGCATATCTGCGACTGGATCTTGAATATTCATTCTGCTTCTCTCCTTAATTACCAGCTGGATTTGGTTACGCCGGGAATCTGACCATTTGAGGCCATTTCACGGAAACATATACGACACAGCTTGAAACGACGGATAAACGCACGCGCTCTTCCGCAGCTCTGGCAACGACTATAGTTACGGGCTTTGAATTTACTGCCACGTTCACTCTTTACAATTAAACATTTTTTTGCCATTCGACAACTCCTATTATTCCGCGAACGGAATTTCCATCAAGGTAAGCAATTCTTTCGCTTCCTTGTCGTTTTTGGCGGTAGTCACAATTGTGACATTGAGCCCGAGCGGATACTTGAGTTTATCTTGGTCAATTTCAGTAAAAACTGAAATGTCCGAGATACCGGTATTATAGTTACCCGAGTGGTCAAAGCTTTTCTTCGAAATTCCGCGAAAGTCGCGAACTCGTGGAAGAGTAACGTGGACAAAACGATCTAAAAACTCATACATGCGGGAGCCGCGTAGAGTGACCATCACTCCAGTCTGCATCCCGATACGCAGTTTGAAATTAGAGACGTTTTTACGTGCTTTGGTAATCACTGGCTGTTGTCCACAAATTGCTCCAATCTGCTTCCGTGCTTCCGAAAAAGCATCACGATCAGCAGTACTAGAGATACCGCTGCTAAGCACAATTTTAGTTAATTTGGGAACTTGCATATCGTTGGTAAAACCGAACTTTTCTCTCAAAGCTGGTTTCACCTCTTCATTATATTTTTTCTTCATATCTGGCATTGCTGTTTACTCCGCTTTAGTTTCCGTGGCAACCGGTTTAGCTTCTTTAGCAACCGGAGTCACATTAGAAACATGAACCGACACCGAGCGCTCAGTCATGCCGCCCTGGGGATTCGCGTTGGATTTTTTTACCGTCTTTCTACCGAGCCGAGAACGTTTTTCAGCTGTCAGGTTGGCGAGTTCCAAAACCACACGATCTTTCTTCGGCAAAATTACCGAGACTGTGGCTTCTTCGTTCTTCCAGTCACCGCTGTTTACAATAACTTTATCGCCTTTCTTCACATGATATTTTTTCTTCATTACAAAACCTCCGGAGCAAGGGAAATTATTTTCATAAAATTCTTTTCCCGAAGTTCACGAGCCACTGGCCCGAAAATGCGAGTACCTACCGGATTATTGTCCTTGTCGATTAAAACTGCGGCATTGTTGTCAAAACGCAAAACTGAACCGTCTTGACGACGGATCGGAGATTTGGTACGAACAACAACACACTTCACGACTTGGCCGCTTTTTGCGGTACCGTCTGGAAGCGCTTCTCTAACCGAGGCGGAAATAATATCACCGACACGTGCGTATTTACGCTTCTGCCCGAGAACTGTAATAGTAAAAACACGTTTTGCGCCTGAGTTGTCAGCAACATCAAGCTGTGATTGCATTTGAATCATTGTACTTGATCTCCTTAGTTGGCACGGCTGATAATTTCAACCAGACGCCAATTTTTAGTTTTGCTGAGTGGGCGGGTTTCGCTAATACGAACAGTGTCGCCTATTTTGGCGTCATTTTGTTCATCATGAGCTACGAACTTCTTACGTTTCTTGATCACTTTTTTATACATCGGGTGAGCAGTACGACGTGACACAATCACGATAATCGTTTTATCTTGGGCGTCGCTGGAAACAACTCCAACACGCTCTTTGCGATTGCCGCGTTTATTTATATTTTCAACTTGTTCCATGATTATATCCATTCATTTTAGCCATTAATTTTGGCAGTCAAACGTGCCGTCTTTTCGGTCTCGATTCTAGCGACATCGCGACGCACTTCACGGACTCTGGCAAATTTCGTCAGCTGTCCACTTCTTGACTGAATCGTCAAGTTAAGCTTTTCGCGACGCAATTCATTGATTTGGCTGTTAAG
The DNA here is from genome assembly GCA_002483765.1 of Lentisphaeria bacterium UBA7640. Lineage (GTDB taxonomy): Bacteria > Verrucomicrobiota > Lentisphaeria > Victivallales > Victivallaceae > UBA7640. The sequence goes on from DLIO01000112.1 coordinate 22,516, forward strand.
CTCGGCATCCGTCATCTGTTTTATTTCATTATTTTTCATCGCTTCCACCTTTATCGAGATAAGAATTTACAACGCAATGCTAATTTATTAGCAGCACGTGCAAATGCTTCACGAGCGGCGGTCTCTGAACAACCGCTTACTTCAAAAAGAACATGTCCTGGTCTAACTGGAGCAACCCATCCTTCGACTGCGCCTTTACCTTTACCCATCCGGACTTCCAGCGGTTTTTTAGTAAAAGATTTAGAAGGAAAAACATTGATCCAGACTTTACCAGCGCGCTTCAGATGCCGATTAATAGCAATACGCGCAGCTTCAATTTGGTTATTGGTAATATAAGCACGGCCTAGTGATTGCAAACCGTAGTCGCCATTACTAACTTTATTATTTGATTGGGCCAGCCCGCCATTATTTCCGCGCTGTATTTTTCTGTACTTTACCCTTTTTGGCATTAGTGCCATAATTCTGTTCCTCCGTAACTTCGTTGTGACAAATCCAGACTTTAATCCCGATTTTTCCTGCTGTAGTATTCGCCTCAATAAAGCCATAATCAATATTAGCTCTCAGCGTGTGCAGCGGAGTCCGACCTTCTTTATACTGTTCGGAACGCGCTAGCTCAGCGCCACCGAGGCGGCCACTGGCATGAATCTTAATACCATCAACTCCCATATCCATGGCAGTCTGAATGGATCTTTTCATAGCGCGACGGAAACCGATACGACGTTCCAATTGCATTGCTATATTTTCAGCAACTAATTGGGCGTTTGTTTCGGCACGTCTGATTTCGCCAATATCAATGATAACTTCTTTGTTATTGGTCAGCTTAGTGATTTCTCCACGCAAAATATCAAGTTCAGCGCCTTTTTTCCCGATTAAAATACCAGGACGGGCGGTAAAAATAGTGATACGCACCCGATTAGAGGCGCGTGCGATCTGAATTCTAGCAATTGCTGCTCCGACAAATTTACCACGGATAAATTCGCGAATTTTCTGGTCTTCATGTAACCAGTCGCCAAAAACACTTTTTTTGGCAAACCAGCGAGATTCCCAGTTCTTGGTCAGGGCTGTTCTCAGCCCAATAGGATTTACTTTTTGTCCCACGTTGACTTCCTCTTGATTAGTTATCCGTCAGAATGATCGTAAAATGACTGGTTCTTTTCTGTATTCTACCAGCTGAACCACGGGCTCTCGGACGGAAACGCTTGATGATTGGGCCGGGGCCGACCAATGCTGATTTAATCTCAAGTGCTTCGCGCTTGAGATCATGATTGTTTTCGGCATTGGCAATCGCGGAGCGTAACGTCTTACCGAGCAAGCGTGCCGCTTTACGCGGGCTCAAGTCAGTAATCGCCAACGCTTCCGTTACAGGTTTTCCCTGAATCAGGCGTGACACCTGACGTGCTTTCTCTGGAGAGATTCGCACGTTTTTTGTAATTGCTTGTACTTCCATAGTTTTCTCTGATCATTATTTACTGTTTTCAATACTTGTACTGACTTCCATTCCAGGAGCCAGCTCCTTGATACTGCCCTCACTAACCACAGCTGCAGCAACATTCGGACGAACCGAAATCACCGTCAATCTGATTTTAGTTCCAGCATAAAAATTTAGTCCGCAGAAAATACCCTGCGCCAACCCTGCTGGCAGTACCACAATTTGCAAATCGTCATCGACCGCTAGCAACCTGCATCTGGTTACCGCTTGATCATCTGATTTCGGATTTGCAAGATACCAGGTTTTGCGTGCATTGTCGCGGAGTTCGTCGATTTTCAACGCTAACTCGGCGCTTTGCAGTTGGCTAACGGGTAATTTACTCGTTAAAGCCTGCGCATAGTCACAAAATTCAACCGCCTTCAGGGCAAGCTGCCGGCTGTCTTCGGATAATCTCGCCAAACTCTCTAAAAGTTGTTCTTCCCGTTTGCTGGTTTGATGTTTCTCCCTGCTTGCCAGGGTCGCAGCAATACTCAACCGGAGCCGACGATAATCCTCGTTCTGTTTCTGATATCTTTCTAATGTTTCAATCAACTTCTTATGCAACAGATTTCGTTCTCCAATCAGGGCTTCCCTTCCCTGATCATCCTGTTGCCCGTATGTTTTACGGGTTTCTTCGATTTCGCTATGCGTTACCGCTGATTCTGCATCTTTGAACCTAACAGTACCGGATATACCGAAACTTTGTCCACCCATATCTCCTTTTTTTGTGTCCCCGGCAGCGTAAGTGCTAGAAAACAACAAAACCATCAACAAAAATGTCGTAATACTGGAACATCGTTCATGAATAATGTTTTTCAGCATCATAAATCCGAGCTCCAATACCAAACTTTTACAGTTTAACGCCAAATTGTCAATAGCAGGAAACCTGTGTCATCGCATTAATATGCGAACTCACAAGACGCTTAAGTTAGCATCACTATTAAAAAATAACAGCCTGAAAAAGAAAAACTTTCACTAATCTTCAAGATTTCATAAAAAAATCACAGTTATTATTCTAATACGGCCTTTAACTACCTGGAGTTTGCTTAGAAACAACCTTCAGTTTACCTTGTAAATATATTACCTAAGTGTTGCGCCGGCATCCTTTTTTTAACGTAATGATTTTTATTAAGTTGGCACAGAAAAATTATAACCTTAAACAGAACAATAACAGCGATAACTTTTGTTCTAAATTAGCGCGCGCATAATGCGCGCGCTAACCCAACTTCCGCGGGCAGAAAAAATCAAAAAAGTTTTCCACCTCAAAAC
>DLIO01000064.1:0-17547 GCA_002483765.1 Lentisphaeria bacterium UBA7640
TCATGTTCATTCGGAATTGCTGCCGCATGACGCGGCGGATCTGCGGATCGCGGTCAAAAAAATCTTCGAAGATCTTCAACAACGCTACGACATTAAACCTGTCAGCAAAACTTTGGCAGGTTATTCGATGGGAGCGCTGTGCGTTTTATTTGCCTCCGAACAGGAAGAAAAAACGAACACGCTGGATATCGATCGTTTTTTAGCGATAAATCCTCCAGTTGACCTGCTCTCTGGAATGTCCAAACTCGATGAATACTATGACACCTGGCAGAAATGGGGCAAGGAAGAAGCTTACGAGCGCGGATTAATGGCCGCCGCCAAGCATCCTGGGATTTGGCAGGAAAAATTTCAATGGCAAGGGTATTCGCCGCTAGCCGCAATTTCTAATAAATACTTGTTGGCGATCGATAATGACGCCGCTAAACTGTTAATTGGTTATAGCTTTAAAAGGACATTAAGTGAAGTCATAGCGGTTTTACGGAAACGCGACGGTATTGTATTTGGAAATATCGAATATGGCTGGTTCAACCGGCAAGAGCTATATAATGCGCTGAATGCATTGAATTTTAAAAATTACGCTCAAAACATTATTTTGCCCGGATTGAATGAAAAATTGAAAACTAATTATACGCTAGAACAGTTGTCAGAACTGGCCGCATTGCGTTCTATTGAGAACAGTCTCAAAAACAATCAGAAAGTTCGCATAATTCATTCCACCGATGATTTTCTTTTAACGGACGAACAACGTCAATGGCTGGCGCAAATCTTTGATTCACGTGTTGTCTTTCTGGAACATGGCGCGCATCTTGGTAATATGTACACCAAGGTCATGCATGACTATACACTAAAAGCACTTGGACCGCGAACCAAAATGCCGTACATCGATGAACCGGCAGAAAATGGTTTTGCCCAGATCAACTTCGCGCTGGAACAACTCCCGGCCTCCAAATAAGCTTTAGCCTTCCAGCAACAAAATGGCATTGGCCGCGATCCCTTCGCCGCGCCCGCAGTAACCGAGTCGTTCAGTCGTAGTCGCCTTAATTGAAATACGATCAGGCGAACAATCCAGTACTGAAATCAAATTCGTACGCATTCGATCAATGTATGGAGCGATTTTGGGTTCCTGCATAACAATGGTCAAGTCGAGGTTTACCAATTGATATTTAGCAATATTTTGTTCGTTAATAACGGTTTCAAGTAACTTCATGCTGTCCGCATTTTTATATTTTGGATCGTTATCGGGAAACCACGAACCGATATCGCCTAGCGCGAGCGCGCCAAGATAGGCGTCGATTAACGCATGTACTGCAACGTCAGCGTCACTGTGTCCGGCCAACCCCAGAGAGTGTGGTATGGTTACGCCGCATAAAATTAAATTGCGATCTTTAACCAAACGATGAACATCAAACCCTTGTCCGATTCTAAACATAATTAATACCCCCTGTCAGTTTTATAGTCTTTTACGATGGTAGACATCTCGTCACGAGAAATTAAATTGCGACTGTAAAGATCAGTCAGTGCGCGTTCCATGGTAACCATACCATCTTTATAACTGGTTTCCATGACCCCTTTCAAGCTGCTGGTTTTCCCCTCGCGAATCAGCGATTGTACCGCCAGAGTGCCCAGCATGATTTCAAACGCGGCAACCCGTCCGGAACCGTCGCGTTTAGGCAATAGGCGCTGTGCCACTACGCCAAGTAATGAGCTGGCAAGCTGGATTTTTATTTGGCTTTGTTGATGTGCTGGAAACGAGTCAACAATGCGATCAATACTTTGTGGAGCGTTATTAGTATGCAACGTTGCCAAAACCAGATGGCCGGTTTCGGCGGCGGTCAAAGCAGTCGCAATAGTCTCCGGTGTACGCATCTCGCCAACCAGAATAACATCAGGATCCTGCCGCAGAACAAATTTCAAAGCATTGGCAAAACTCAAGGTGTCGGAGTGAACTTCGCGTTGTTCAATGACCGACATTTTATTAGCATGAACGAATTCGATAGGATCTTCGATAGTGATGATATGGCGGGCGCTATGAATATTGATGCTGTCAATTAAACAAGCCTGAGTCGTGCTTTTGCCGTGTCCGGTCGGACCGGTAATCAAAATCAAACCCTGTTTTTGTTTTACCAAACTCAGCAGTTGTGGTGGCAGTAACAATGTTTCAGGTGATGGAATCACGCTTTGAATTGTCCTCAGGGCCACGCCAATGCTACCGCGCTGATAAAAACCGTTAACTCGGAAACGGTAACTACGTTCTTCAGAATCCGCGCTAGTTTTAAGCTTAGTGCTGAGCGCAAAATCCAGTTCACGTTTTTCTTCAAACTCAAGCCGTTGGCGTCCAGAAATAATACTAAAAAAGAGCCGTTGCGTGTCCGCTGGTGTCAGTGGTGGAACATCTAATGGGATCATTTCGCCATCAACGCGCAAGGTTGGCGGAGCACCGACAGTGATCAGCAGATCGCTAGCTAAGTTTGAGGCGGCCGAATGTAAAAGACGTTTCATATTCATTGATTCGCTATCGCTGTCAACGGCGGTGCTGGTCTTACGGAAAGTATCAATTCCAGATTCCATATTCCGGGTAAGCAATAAGAATTCTTCACGATTAGTAGAGAAAGCGATACCGTTTTCCAATGATATTTTGCCATCTTTTAATAGTGCCATCAACGCGCGATTAAAAGTGACCATGCCATCTTCGCCGCCGCGCTTCACCGCTTCTTCGAGATCACCGAATTCCCGTTCAGCAATCAAGTTGCGCACTAACGGGGATACTTTCATGATTTCGACGGCTGGAATCATATTCTTTCCCGAAGTAGATGGCAGTAAACGCTGAGCAATGACTGCTTGAAGAGCCAGTCCAAGGTCATCGGCGGCCTGTTTGCGCAGATGTTCTGGAAAAGTATTAATGATCCGCTCGACCGACTGAACAGCATCGGCGGTGTGAATAGTGGAGATTACTAGATGCCCGGTTAATGCTGCGGTGATCGCGGTCTGCATTGTCGCTTGATCGCGCATTTCGCCGATAACAATGACATCGGGACTTTGCCTAACCACATTAGTCAGTGCTTCGTTAAAATCCGCAGTGTCGGAACCGATTTCGCGTTGACTGATCCAAGATTTCAGGTCGTTATGAATATATTCAATCGGGTCTTCAATGGCAACCACATGTTTTTGGAAATTTCGATTGATATGGTCGATCATCGCGGCCATCGTGGTGGATTTACCACTGCCCGCAGAACCCGCCACCAAAATCAAACCACGCGGACATTCTGCCAGCTCCTGCAAGGTCTTCGGTAAATTTAGTCGTTCGAAAGAGAGCGATGCGCCTAACGGAATCGGACGCGCCACTAAAGCACTTTGTTCCTGTCGGCGATAAAAATTGATACGAAAACGCATTTTTTCTGGTTGAAATGAATACCCAACGTCGCAACTGCCATTAATGCGATATTTTTCTGCTATTTCTGGATGGAGAATTTTATTGCGAAATGTAGTTATCTCCTCTTCGCTGAGCACAGTCTTTTCAAATTCAGGAATCGGCACAATAGCTCCGCCGATCCGGTAACGCGGAGAGTTTCCGGCAGCGATAAAGAGGTCTGACGCTTGATCTTTAAAGGTTTTTTCAAGTAATTCGGCAATGGTATTCATAAAGTCTCCGAAGCATAATATTGAAATGGAGCTTGAACAGTTATACTGTAATTGAGGAAGTTAACAATTCAAATTAGGATAGTAGTATGAATATTGCCGTGAAAATCAAAATGTTTGAAGGATGTTCCGATCTCACTCCGTTAAAAGCCCACCATGACGATGCCGCGTATGATCTGCGTTCGCGCGTTGACATTGAACTGCCAGTGGGAAAAAGCCAACTCGTGCCTGCTGGTTTCTTCATTGAATTGCCAGTCGGCTATGAAGCTCAGATTCGTCCGCGCAGTGGTCTCGCGCTCAAACACAACCTGACGCTCAGCAACACGCCTGGGACTATCGACGCGGGATATCGCGGCGAAGTCGGCGTAATTATGTTTAATCTCGGAAGTGAACCATTTGTTATTCGCCGGGGCGATCGCATCGCACAAATGGTGATCTGCGAATTAGCGCCAGTAGAATTGATCTTGGCAGAAGAGTTAAGTGAAACTAAACGCGGCACCGGAGGGTTCGGTAGTACTGGAAAAAAATAAAACTCACCGTGCCAGAATTAGCGCGCGCATTATGCGCGCGCTAATTTAGAAATTTAAAAACCAACACAGAAGGAATTATGACGATGGAATATTATGCTCGATTCGACAAAGACGGTAAACCGCAGCTTTTAACTGATCACTTGAACGCGGTTTCGGAATTATGCTCGGAGTTTTTAAATTCCATCGGTTTAAGTGAGAGTGGAAAACTGATTGGTTTGTTGCATGACTTGGGAAAATATAATGAAGAGTTCCAATATTATTTATTGTCTAACTGCGGTTTTATTAAACCTGGAGAACCTAATTATCGAAAGCCCGAACCTAAAATCGACCACGCGACTGTCGGGGCGCAATTTTGTAATGAGATCCTGAAGGAACATTTGCCGGTCAAAGATACGCTGGAGATGGCGATGATTGCTCATCATGGTGGGCTTTACGATATGATCGACAAAACTGGAGGAACGCCATTCCATGAACGTTTGAATAAAGTCTTAAAGCAAAAATCTGGTTCACTCGCGGCCATCAAAGATAATGCGGAACCGAAAATACTGAAAGAAGCACAAAAGATCATTGACTCCAAGCAAATCGCTGGCGAATTTGAACCCATTTATCGGTATATCGAGAAAATAAAATCAGCGGAAGCTCAATGCATGTTTTGTTATCTGTTGTTACGTTTTGTTTACAGCTCTTTAATCGATGCCGACCGCACCAATGCTGCAGGACGGAAAGTCGCGAAACCCATTGAATGGGGAAAATATGTCGCCATTATTGAAAAGAAAATGAGCGAATTTAACCATGACAGTGAAATCTCAAAAATACGTGCACAAATCTCACAACAATGTTTAGAGTTTGCCGATGAGCCATTCGAAACTGTAAAATTAACCGTCCCGACTGGAGGCGGCAAAACCCTGAGCAGCTTGCGCTTTGCTGTCAATTATGCGCATAAACATGCTAAAAAACGTATTTTTTATATTTTGCCGTACACCTCGATTATTGAACAAAACGCGAAGGTTACCCGGGAATTTTTAGACGTAGAAGGCACCGCTAATGGCGCTGTAGTTTTGGAACACCATTCCAACATATTGCCAGAAAATGACAGCGAGTTCGCCAAAATGGTCGCAGAAAACTGGGATGCTCCAATTGTCTACACTACCATGGTTCAACTGCTTAATGCGTTGTTTTCAGCAAAAAGCAAAAGCGCGCGACGGTTTCACAATCTGGCTGATAGTGTTATTATTTTTGACGAAATCCAAAGTATTCCACTGAAAGTTATTCATCTCTTTAATAATGCAATGAATTTCTTAACCCAAGTTTGCAACTCTTCGGTCGTCTTGTGCAGCGCTACTCAACCAATATTGGATCGGGTTGATGATAGCAAGGGTGCCATCAAGTTATCTAATCCCGCAGATATGATAGAAGATTCGTTAGCATTGTTCCAAAATTTGAAACGCACCGAAGTTAAATATGCGCCGGAACTTAATAGCCTAAACAAGTTGGCCGATTTTATTAAGGAAAAAGCAATTCAACATAAATCACTGCTGACCATCGTTAATACTAAAAAAGTTGCACGCGATCTATTTAACCAGTGCCGTGACAAAAACATCACAACTATTCACCTCAGCACTAATATGTGCCCAAAGCATCGCACAGACACTATTGATGAAATTAAAAAATTACTAGGAGCGAAAGATCGCGTTAAACCACTGCTGGTTATTTCAACTCAATTAATAGAAGCCGGTGTCGATATTAGCTTTGCTTCGGTAGTGAGAATGATGGCGGGTTTCGATTCAATTGCACAGGCGGCTGGACGTTGCAACCGTAATATGGAAAATCCCGATGACCTTGGCCCCGTTTATATCGTTGACAACATCAATGGCTATAAATTGCCCAGCGAAATCGATAAAGCCGCAGTCATAACAGAGCGCATTATTGGAGACTTCAACCAACGTGCGAGCGACTTTGATCATAACTTGCTGCATCCCGGTTTGATGGAACTTTATTATCGTTATTTCTTCTTTGAACGCCGCGACGAAATGAATTATCCCATAAAGAGTGAAAACACCAATCTACTCGATCTGTTTAGCCTTAACTCTAAGGCATTCCGAGAATTCAGGCGAAGTGGTAAAGCCAGAGGCGGTATTGGTTTGACCGGCGCATATCGCACTGCGGGAGAACACTTTGAACCAATTGAAGATTTTGGCGACGAAGGAATCATTGTTTTATACCAAGGAAGCGAAAAACTAGTCGAGCAAATGTGTTCCGGTGTAGATCCGAAAACATTCTTCAACTTATTGCGCCAGGCCCAGCAATATTCAGTCAATATCTCCGAAACGACTAAACGTGCACTGCTTAAAAAATCAGCGATACATAAAATATCTGAAGAGACCGAGATATTTTATTTAGATAAAAGTAGCTACGACTTAGAACTTGGGATGATCGTGGAATAAGCACCCGCAGAAATATTGTTTGCATGAAAATATTTCTGAAGATTACCACGAATCATTCATGGTTTTCATTTCATTGTCGTGAAACTATTTTTTATTGAATTGTTCGAAGAAGGCTTCGAATTCGGCGACTGAGGCTAGGCGCATCAGACCACTGGGGTCATCATGAAATTCGGTGATATCTTCTGGTAGTTTTTCGAGGAAAGGTGACGGTCTTTGTAGAGTTGGGGCGCCGCGCAGTATGCGTTCTTTCGCGAATGATAGCATTAAATGGTGCTGCGCTCGCGTTAGTGCCACATAAAAGAGACGCATCTCTTCATCACTGCGCGCTTGACCTTCCAACACGGAACGTTCATGCGGAAAAATTTTATGTTCCATCGCCGGTAAAAATACGTATGGATATTCCAGACCTTTTGAGGCGTGGATGGTCGATAGTGTTACGGCGTTGCCGCTCTCGTCTTCTTTGGTACGGTCGTTTTCTTCGAGCAGGGCGTAGCTTTCTAGATATTCCATCAAGGTTGGCGGTTTATCGGTTTTTGCTTCAAATTCCTTTATTGAGCTGATGAAGCTATCCACGTTTTCCATTCTTTTCTCAGCTTCGGCATAATTTTTATACAATTTTTGAAAGCATTTCAGGTAACCGACTTCACCCAGATATTGACTAACTTTGAAACTTAGATCGCCGGGTTCTTCGAACTCTTTGCGGAATTTTTTCAGACATTCCGCTAACGCTGTAGCCTCACTGCGCGCTTTCGTGCTCAGTGTTTTTAAGAATGTCTCTTCATCCAGCAGTTCGGTGAACGGCAAGAATGCTGCTGATTTGAGTTCTTTCAATTTATTTACGGCTTTGTCGCCCATGCCTCGCGGCGGCACTCCTAGAATCCGCAAAAAACTCTGATCCTCGCGCGGATTCACCAACAATTTCAGATATGCGGCGGCATCTTTGATTTCTCGGCGTTGGAAAAACTCTTGTCCGCCGACTAGTCGATATGGAACTCCTGACTTACGCAGTGCCATTTCAAATAACCGTGAAAGATGGTTTGAACGATATAAGATGGCAAAATCGCTAAAATTAAACCCTTTGTCATCGTGTTCTTGAAGTATATAATCGGCAATAAAACTCGCTTCATTTTCGCCATCTTCGCAGGCGACGATCAACAAATTTTCGCCATCGCCTTGAGCTGACCACAAATTTTTGGAGTGGCGTTCAGTATTTCCAGCGATAACTGCATTGGCAGCGCGAAGAATTTTATTCGTAGAACGATAATTTTGTTCCAGTGTGATTTTTTTGGCCTTCGGAAAATGATAGGAATCAAATTTTAAAATATTATCGACATCGGCACCGCGCCAGCCGTAAATACTTTGATCGTCGTCACCCACAACGCAGAGATTGCAAAGTTCGCCGCACAGCATTTTGACAATCTGAAACTGAGCCTGATTGGTGTCTTGATATTCGTCAACGAGCAAATAATGATAGCTGTCCTGATATTTTTTCAGTATATCCGGGTGCTTAGTCAACAATTCATAAGTCAGCAGTAACATGTCGTCAAAGTCGATCATATTCTGCATTTCCAGCAGCGTTTGATAGTGTTCGTAAATATAAGCAAAACTAGCTTCCATCGGTGTATCAGCGGTTTTTTTGGCTTGGCGATAATCTGCCAAACGGTTCTTCTGGTCGCCAATATATGACGCAATAGCGGTAGCGCTGAAGTTGTCTTTATTACTTAAACCTGCCTGTGCGGTGGCTTGTTTAATCAACGCTTCTTGATCTTGGGTATCAGTAATGGTGAATGTAGGCAGATAGTTTAAGCGCCGGATATCCTTGCGCAGAAGGCGAACACAAAATGAGTGAAAAGTTCCAACGGTGAGCTTTTTCGCTTGTTCAACTGACACTAATTCAGCAATACGTTCTTTCATCTCCCGCGCCGCTTTATTGGTAAAAGTTAGTGCGAGAATTTTACTAGGATCAATGCCATTGGCCAGCATCCAAGCAATCCGAAAAGTAATCACTCGAGTTTTGCCAGTGCCAGCACCAGCCAGCACTAACAGCGGACCTTCAAGCGTCGTTACCGCTTGACCTTGTTCTTTGTTGAGGCCTTTTAATAGTTTTCCAGCATCACTCATACGGTTTTGACTGCAAGCTCGAAAGAGGTTTTTTCTGCAATTGCAGCTGCCGCAGTGACTGGTAATTCAAAGTCGGCAAAAGCACCGCCACCGATAACATGATCACAGGTTTCTGCGGCATTTTCGGCATTGAAAGCGTTGTCCACGTTGGCGTCGGAAACTTCATTTTTTTCATAAGTTGCAAGATACCATGCCTGACCAGGTTTTAACTGGATCTCTTTGACTTGCAAAGCATCATGGCGCACAATTCCAAGGAATCCCACCGCACCATCCAACGCTGTTACGGCGACAATACGAGGCGTATTGTAGTCATCTTTCTCATAATCCATTGCGAGCAAACCGAGTGCGATAGCGTCGCGCGGCGGCATTCCCATGGCGATTTTTTCAGCAATCGGGTCGGTATGTGAGCCATTGCTGACGACGGCATAGCGTCCAACCACTCGAATGCAGTTATAAGTGATATATGGACTTTTCATCAGATCTGCTTCGAAACCAGCGCGCGGACGAATTGACACAGCGTTAGTATTTAGACAGGCTTCGCGGTTTGGAAATGAACGAGATGAAACCCGGTACATGACGGCATTTTTTCCCTGTGGGGTCATGCCGACGGCAACAATTCTTCCGATATACATTATAATTTTTCCTTAGAGTTGTGGATTAAAATCTGTAATATTACACAAGCCACGGAAAAAACAACATCACAATGGCGAAGTTGTAATTTATTGTGGGGTTTAAAATTAGCGCGCGCATTATACGCGCGATAATTTCACAATGCGAAAAACTGCTTTGACAATTCAGTTTAAGAGGAAAATTTTGAATCTCAGTTGTTGATTTTGCTAACGCTGATTTACGGCGCTATAAATCATTGCATTGGTGCATAGTTGCACTATATTAATTTCATTCGTGAACGGCACAACTAGTGCCGATAAAACAATCTATAACTAAAGGAAATTTACAATGGGGAAAGCAAAAGCTGATATCGGCTTAATTGGTATCGCTGTCATGGGAGAGAACTTGGTTCTGAACATGGAGAGCAAGGGTTTTAAAATCGCGGTCTTTAACCGTACGGTCGACAAAGTTGAGAATTTCGTCAACGGGCGCGGCAAAGGGAAAAACATTGTTGGTTGCAGTACCGTCGAGGAATTGGTAGATAATCTGGCCTCGCCACGCAAAATCATGTTGATGGTCAAAGCTGGCAAACCAATTGACGATTTTATCGAACGATTGATTCCACTTTTGGACAAAGGAGATATTATTATTGACGGTGGCAACAGTCATTTTCCTGACACCATCCGCCGTACCAAATATCTTGAAAGCAAAGGAATGTTGTTCATTGGTACCGGTGTTTCCGGCGGCGAAGAAGGCGCATTACTTGGCCCATCCATTATGCCTGGTGGTTCTGCAAAAGCTTGGCCCGCAGTTAAACCGATTTTCCAAGCTATTTCAGCAAAAGTCGATGACGGTACGCCATGTTGCGAGTGGGTCGGTTCTGATGGTGCCGGACATTACGTAAAAACAGTTCACAACGGCATCGAATACGGCGATATGCAGATGATCTGCGAAGCTTACACACTGATGAAAAACATGCTGGGCATGAATGCCAAAGAGATGCAAAAAGTTTTCGCAGAATGGAACGCAGCAGAGCTGGACAGCTATCTGATTGATATCACTGCTAATATTTTGAAAGTTGTTGATGAAAAAACTCAAAATCCATTAGTTGAAATGATTCTTGATACCGCAGGCCAGAAAGGCACCGGTAAATGGACCAGCATGAGCGCACTTGATCTCGGAGCTCCTTCGCCAACTATCGCTGAAGCAGTTTTTGCACGTTGTGTTTCTGCGATTAAAGCAGAACGCGTCGCCGCTTCTAAAATCCTGAAAGGACCTGAAGTTCAGAAATTCAGCACCGCTGATAAAGATGCAATGATTAACAAGATCCGCAAAGCTTTGTATGCCTCGAAAATCTGTTCGTATGCACAGGGTTTCCAGTTACTGACGTTGGCTGCTGAAGAGTACGGTTGGAAATTGAATTTCGGCGAAATCGCTTTGATGTGGCGTGGTGGCTGTATTATTCGCGCAAGATTCCTCGGCGATATCAAAGAAGCATTTGAGAAAGATCCGAAACTGGCTAACCTATTGTTAGCTGATTTCTTCAAAAAAGCGGTTGAAGACTGCCAGTCTGCTTGGCGCGAGGTTGTCGCTGCCGCCGCAATCAACGGTATTCCAGTTCCAGCGTTCTCAAGCGCGCTAAGCTACTACGACTCATATCGTTCGGCCGTATTGCCAGCGAATCTGTTGCAAGCTCAACGCGACTATTTTGGCGCACATACTTTCGAGCGTATCGATGAACCACGTGGAAAATTCTTCCATCATGAATGGACAGAAACCAGCGGTTCGACGACGTCAACCACTTATAATGCCTAAATTATTATGCATTTAAATTTGTTTTCATGATAAAAACGGATTATTATACTCTTTGAGGGCGAAAAACTTAAAGAAACGCGCCGTTGATTTTCGAGTAGATTTTGTACCTCTTTTTGAAGTGTGATGCTAGCATCGTGCGAAAAACGAGGGATAAAATATGCCAAAAAGCAACAAGTGGGATTTAAGTTTTCAACCGAAACGAGTATGTTTACCCTGCCGGGTTTTCCGGCAGGGTATTTTTTAATTTACTAAGGTCTGTGCAATGAAAAGATTTTTCTCAGCGGTTTTTTTGATAACATTAACGGTAGCTTTTACCGGATGTTCCGTACTCCAACGTTATGAGGAATATCCGTCTGACCTCACGATCGAGGATTTGGAAAAGAAGATGCAGAAAAGTTCTGATCCAGACGGCGTTTTTAAATCAGCGCAATCATACATTCAAAAACAGATTTTGACTACAAAGGGAATATTTTTCGACGATCAATATTTAGTGGAAGTAAAATATAAGCGTCCAGACATGTTCAAAACCACGACCTTTAAGGATAATCAGCCATTTTCGACGTTTATGTTCAACGGCCAAAAAGCTTGGATTATCAATCATGCCAAAAAACAGACCACTGAATTGACTGGCGATTCATTGATTCGGATGCGTAATATGTCCACACTACTGATGCCGGACAGTACCTTTAGTCAGAGTTTTGATAATCTCAAACTAACGCAAATGCGCCGCGATGGCGTTGAGTATTATAAGATCGTCGGTTCTAATAGTGGCCGCGAACCTATTACTATTTATGTCAATAAATTTACCTTGTTGCCGAAATGGCTAGAGACGCGCGAAGCCATTGGTTCTCAAAAAGTCGATTATGTGGCGACAATGGATTCTTACGCTTTCTACGATCAAGTTATGATCGCCAATCAAAGCTCAGTCAAGGTTAATACCATGAACCAAATCTCCAAAGTTATTTTGTTCAGACTCAATGTTGAACTGGATAACTCTGAATTCCAACCATAATTTCTGGCTTGGTGCTATTGATAAAATCTAAAAATAGGTTTATTTTATCTATCCATTGTCCATCTCTCTGCTTGGATTGTTCGCTTTAATTCAATTATCTTTATTAGATTTAAATATTATGAAAAACCATGAAAATTGAACTTCTATTAGCTCCATCAGGATACTTGCGCTTAGAACCGTCAAACCACGCCGATGCTTGGGATTTGCCGGATCAAAACGCTCAAGCTTTACTCGATAGCTTTGCGATCGGCAATGGCGAAGGGTTGCTGGCGTTGTCAAGGGAAGAATTACCTCCAGGTATGCCGTTTGCCTTTCAGTATTTTCGTAAATTATCTAGAGAATTTCTAACTAAACTGTGTCATGTCCCTGAACCGGCGACAGCTGAACTGGACGAGACTTTCTCTGCAATCAGGCCGGATCTGTCATATTTTGCTTTCGAAACTCTGAAATCACCTCCAATACGCGGAGCAGAATATCTCAGCGCGGAGACTTTGTTGAATCTTTGGCAACTGCTGGAACAAACGATTCAAAATGAATTTAAAAATTTCAAAGGTAATTTTAGCGAATGTTTAAGAACCCTGAACCCGGCGTGGAAACAGGTTGGCAAGGTCAGTTTCCATCTTGCGGAAAATAAACAGAATGCAGCTGGCGACCGCCCTTTCGCTTTTATGGCTACTTTTGTGCATCGCCTTTCCGAAAACGATCGTCCTAAACACCTTCCGCTGGGCGCAGCGTTGAAATCTTACGCCCGTGACCGCAATGCCCTGCTGGCACTACTAAAACCGGTACAGGCTGCTGGAGAACGCAGTAAATTGATTGCCGACATGGCGTCGTCACGCGAAATTTTCCAACCACAAGCCTGGACGCCTCGGCAAGCTTATGATTTTTTGCAAGATATTCCGGCAATGGAAGAATCCGGAGTGATTATTCGCATTGCCAACCTGTGGAAAACGTCATCGCCATCCAAGGTGCAAGTGGCGGTAAACGTTGATCTGAAAAAGGGGCAGAAGGTTGGAATTAACGCGTTATTGCAATTTTCGGCAAGAGCGAGTTTAGATGGCATTCCATTTACCAAAGAGGAGTGGGAACAACTGCAAAACTCTGATGGTGGTTTGGTGCGTATTCGAGGAGAGTGGGTAGAAGCTGAACCTGAAAAAATTCGGCAATTACTGGAACAATGGGAAAGAGCCGAGCGTTCCGCTGCTAATGGCTTCTCTTTTATCCAGGGCTTGCGTTTAATCTCCGGAGCACGTCTGCCGAGCAGTTCCGACTTGCCGGAAGTCGACTCACAATTCAGCGTCATCAGCGCTGTCGGGGCATTAAAAGAGTTATTCACAGAGCTTGAAAGCCCGGCCAATATTGAGTTGCCGGAATTGCCGCAATCATTAAAACAAACTTTGAGACCATATCAGTTGGATGGTGTAAAATGGCTTTGGCGAATGACCGAACTTGGACTTGGCGGATGTCTGGCTGATGATATGGGATTAGGCAAAACTCTTCAAGTTCTGACTTTGCTTGCTTTATTGAAAAAACGTGGCGATACAGCGAAAGCTCCAGCATTGTTGGTAGTACCGGCTTCATTACTGAAAAACTGGGAACAAGAATCCGCCAAATTTACTCCAGAACTGCGTTTTGGCATTTTACATCCGATGGCGATGAACGGCACTGAATTAGCACAACTAGAGGCTAAACCAGAACTATTTTTAAGTAAATATGATGCAGTTGTCACGACTTACGGTATGCTGACTCGACAGAAAAAACTGAATGAAATAGATTGGACGGCATTGATCATCGACGAAGCGCAAGCGATCAAAAACCCACAATCCCGCCAAAGCAAAGCGGTACGCGCGTTGCGCAGTTCCCGCAGATTAGCACTGACTGGAACTCCGGTAGAAAATCGTTTAAGCGATCTCTGGAGTATTTTCGATTATATCACTCCAGGTCTACTCGGTAATATCACTCATTTTAAAGATTTTGTTAAGAAGTTGAATGCTGAAGATGGCAGTGTTGACTATACGCCGTTGCGCCGGTTGACTCAACCGTACATTATGCGGCGCTTGAAGACCAATAAGAAGATCATCTCTGATCTGCCGGATAAAACGGAAATGAAGGTTTACTGTCAGTTGACCAAAAAGCAAGCAATACTTTATCAACAAGCGGTGCGCAGTATGGCGCAAGAACTTAAAGAACTGGATGGCATTCAGCGACGCGGTTTGATTTTTAAATACCTGATGATGTTTAAACAAATTTGTAATCATCCAGCTCAATTTGACGGTAGCGGCGATTTTGATGCTGCCGTCGCCGGTAAATTTTTGCGCTTGGCCGAGATTATGGAAGAGATCTCTTCCCGGCAAGAAAAGGC
Organism: Lentisphaeria bacterium UBA7640; assembly: GCA_002483765.1. Taxonomy (GTDB): domain Bacteria; phylum Verrucomicrobiota; class Lentisphaeria; order Victivallales; family Victivallaceae; genus UBA7640. The sequence goes on from DLIO01000064.1 coordinate 14,530, forward strand.
GCTAATTTTCACCCAATTCAGAGAGATGACTGAACCGTTACATGATCATTTGGCACGCTGTTTTGGGCAGACTGGATTGATTCTACACGGAGGAACTTCGATTAAGCAGCGACAAGCCTTGGTGGAACAATTTCAGAAAGAATCTGGGCCGCCATATTTTGTGTTATCGCTAAAAGCCGCCGGTACTGGACTTAATCTTACCGCCGCCAATCATGTCGTTCATTTTGATCGCTGGTGGAATCCAGCAGTCGAAAACCAAGCTACTGACCGGGCTTTTCGCATTGGCCAACATCGCAACGTTTTAGCGCACAAGTTCATTTGCAAAGGTACTATTGAAGAAAAGATCGACGCACTGATTGATGACAAAAAAGCACTATCCGATTCCCTGCTTTCTGAAGGCGCAGAGAAATTGTTGACTAATATGAATAACGACGAATTGCTTAAATTCGTAGAATTAGATATGAATTCGGTATTAAAACTCTAATAAAAGGAATTGAAAAATGTCACGCCGATATGAATACGACAGTTACTATCCTCGCTATGTTTCCGCCGCGGAACGTAAACAAAAAGCACAAGCAAAAATCAAAAAATTAACGAACAAAGGTGTTGAGTTGTCGCCAGTAGAAATTGAAGGGCGCAACATCGCTAAAACCTTCTGGGGCAAGGCCTGGTGTACTAACATTGAGTCGTATCGCGATTATGAGAACCGGTTACCGCGCGGACGCAGCTATGTGCGACAAGGCGCAGTGATTGACTTAAAAATCCAAAAAGGTACCATCATCGCTCAGGTATCGGGTTCTGAACTTTACGAAATCGTTATCTGCATCAGCGAACTGCCAGCAAAAAAATGGCAACGCATCAAAGAGTTATGCGCGGGTAAAATCAACTCGCTGATTAGCTTAATTCAAGGCAAGCTTTCTCCGGAAATTATCGAAATATTGTGCCGCAAAGATGAAGGGCTTTTTCCATCCCCAAAAGAGATTAAAATGAACTGTAATTGCCCTGATTGGGCGGATTTATGCAAACATCTCGCGGCCGTTCTTTACGGTGTCGGCGCGAGGCTGGACGAACATCCTGAACTTTTCTTCTTATTGCGTGGTGTTGATCAAAATGAACTTTTTGATAGTGGATTATCCAATGATTTAGCCGATTCCAATGCGACTTCAAGTATCAATGAAAATGATCTAAGTAACATCTTCGGCATCGAACTAGACAATCTGGATAGCGACGACATAGAATTTTTAGATAAACCTGCCAAGAAAACCACAAAAAAGTCTGTCAAGGCCAAAAAAGCAGTAAAATCCACCAAGAATACCAAGTCCCCAGTGACCAAAACTGCAAAATCAGAAAAAACCGTAAAACCGGCAATAAAAACCAAACCCACAACAGTAAAAGTAACCAAAACGACCAAAGCGACCAAAGCGGCCAAGACAACGCCAGTAAAAGCAGCCAAAGCGACCAAAGCGGCCAAGGCCACGCCAATAAAAGCAGCCAAAGAGACCAAAGCAGTCAAAGAGACCAAAGCGCCCAAGACCACACCAGTAAAAACAGCCAAAGCGGCCAAAGCGCCCAAGACCACACCAGTAAAAGCAGCCAAAACAACTAAAACGGCCAAGTCCACGCCAGTAGAAACAACTAAAACGGCCAAGGCCACGCCAGTAAAAGCAACCAAAGTCACCAAGGTTGTTCCGACAAAAATGACGAAACCTGCAAAAGTGGCTAAGTCCGTCAAACCAGTTAAATCACTGGTTAAAAAGAGTACGTCTTGACGTTTACTCCGCCAGCATCGCCAAACAATTTTTGTCGAGAATTACGTCCCAGACGGTGTTAAACTCCGATTCGCCGAGACCGAGTTTATCACCGTACTCGCTAATCATATTTTGTTCTGTTTTGCTGAATTGGCCATCGCGCATCACTAATTCCAACATATTGGCGAGAATACAACGCTTTTGCTGAATGCTCAGATTTGTTTCTGACAAATATTTTGTCAGTTTGCCTTGTTGGTGTAACTCTTGACCAGCTAGATAGAGTGGACGATTCCCCCGACATATTTCGTCTATGATGAATTTCTCCAAGACATTGTCATCGGAATTCTCGAGTGCGCCGTGATTTTTTAAATCCGTTAAGATCATCAGCAAAATCATAAATGGTTTTGACACTGCTTCGTTGGCCACTAAGCTATGCTGGCGTAAAGAATCGATTTTGCCGATCATCAGGGCTGCGGTTCCGGTTTCTAATCCCGACAACTTCATTGTGTATTGATCGATAATTTTCAGCTCTGAACTGAAAGGGGTTTGGTTCAATTCGAGATTAAGCGCAGGACTATGGCAATCAACACGATGCCCAGCAAATTTCTTCTCGCTAAAATTTTTCTCGAAAAGCAGCAGCTCTGTTTCGTGCAGAATCAGATAACTTTCGCCGGGTTTACCGCTGAATCCACCGCAACCACGCAACACAAAATCGGGTTCGGAACTCAGTCTTTCTTTGATGGTTTCGGGGAGGAATTTGTAGTCCATACGTTTTCTCCAAGTTCGAGGTTCAATAACTTTATTTTCATATCGATACCGCCAGCATAGCCCGATAAATTGCCATTCGCGGCGATCACCCGGTGACAGGGAATTAAAATCGCAATTGGGTTACGATGGTTAGCCATGCCAATTGCGCGCGACGCGTCGGGATTACCAACTCGTTGGGCAATCTCTTTGTAAGAAACAGTTTTTCCGTAAGGTATTTTTAATAGTTGTTCCCAAACACTTTGTTGAAAATCTGTTCCCTCTGGCGCCAACGGGATGCTGAAATAACGTAGTTTTCCAGTGAAATAAAGTTCCAACTGCGCAAAAAGTTCGTCAAGTAATGGTGAACTTTTGGTGCGTTGTGAATTACCGCCGAATTCTAAGGCGACCAATTTGCCATCTTCTTCAACCGCAGTTACATCTCCGAATGAAGTTTTTTTTGTTAAACGCATTTTGACAACTCCTAACTTTACTGTTTAACTTCGCGCGCGCATTATTCGCGCGC
>DLIO01000064.1:17703-26719 GCA_002483765.1 Lentisphaeria bacterium UBA7640
CGCGAAGTTAGCAATTGATTTTAGCCAGCCATTTGGCGCAAAGTTCTGGCCAAACTCTAACCTCTGAACAAGACTCCTCTACCCCTAAACCAAGTCCATGACGCCCATAAGGGAATACATGTAACTCGAACGGAATCTTCTTAGCGCGCAATGCTGCGGCGTAAAATAGACTGTTCTCTACTGGCACGCCCATATCTTCAGCGGTGTGCCAGATGAATGACGGTGGCGTACTGTCTTTGACTTGGCGTTCCCAGGAATATTCAACCAGATCTTGTGGCAGTCGGGTTTCTCCCAACAAATTTACAAACGAACCGCTGTGCGCCATATTGATACCGCTAATCACCGGATAACACAAAATGGTCGCGTCGGGCCGTGCAGAAACTAAGTCGGCAGCGTCGCCGTCGTTCGCGTCGATTTGGTCGAAAACGATACCTGAACTGCAAGCTAAATGGCCTCCGGCAGAAAAGCCGAGAACGGCTATTTTGTTGGGATCAATGTGCCATTGAAGCGCACGACTCCGGGTAATTTTAACTGCGCGCAAAACATCTTCTTGCGGAGCCGGCCAGCGGTATGGCGCGACTCGATATTGCAGTACTATACAATGAAACCCCAACTCATTGAATCTTTGGGCAACGGGTTTTCCTTCGTGTTCCGCGCGATGGGCATAGCCTCCACCTGGACAAATAATAATCACGCCACGACTCTTAATTCCTTCCAGAAAAAACGTTTCTAAGTAGGGTTGAAAATCATTTTCGGAATTCGCTCCATCCTCTAAATTTGAGGATTTTCGCTCACTCCATAGCATGATTTTTTCATTCACTTGGCGTTTTCTCTCTTTTGGATCTTTGACCACGAATCTTTCAACGTCATCGAACGATTGAAGACTTGGTCTTCTGAAGTGGAATCAGGATCGCAACAAAAATAGCCGATACGTTCGAATTGAAATAACATGCCTGGCTTTGCAGCGAGCAAACTGCGTTCAATTTTCCCTTCAACTATCTTCAATGAATCAGGATTCAATAAATCTTTCAGTTCCAAATCGGATTCAGAAGGGTTTTCGACCGTGAACAGGTGGTCGTACAAGCGTATTTCCGCGTTGGCGCACTGAGTGGCTGACACCCAGTGAATGGTGCCTTTGACTTTGCGGCCGTCTGGCGAAGTTCCGCCACGAGTCGCAGGATCGTAAGTACAACGTAATTCAATAATTTTTCCGTTTGCATCTTTTACGACCTCGTCACATTTAATGAAATAACCGTAACGCAGGCGGACCTCGCGACCTGGAGCAAGCCTGAAAAATTTCTTCGGAGGTTCTTCCATAAAGTCGTCACGTTCAATGTAAAGCTCGCGAGTAAAAGAGACTTTGCGTAATCCAGCACTTTCGTCTTCTGGATTGTTGATCGCATCAAGTTCATCAATTTCACCTTCTGGGAAATTAGTGATAACAACCTTGAGAGGATCCAATACAGCCATGGCACGTAGTGCGCGTTTATTCAGATCGTCGCGCAAGTAATGTTCCAGCAACGCAATGTCAAAAACCGCATTATTTTTGGTAACGCCAGTACTTTCAACAAAGGTACGGATCGCTTCTGGCGTATAACCACGGCGGCGCATTCCACATAGCGTTGGCATGCGTGGGTCATCCCAACCGTTGACATAATTATTTTTGACCAAGTCAAGGAGTTTGCGTTTACTCATAACCGTATTGGTCAGGTTTAAGCGCGCGAACTCAATTTGTTGTGGGTGGGATTTCAGTCCAAGCTGAACAATAAACCAATCGTAAAGTGGGCGATGAATCTCGAACTCCAAAGTACAGATGGAATGAGTAATGCCTTCGATTGAATCACTGAGACAATGAGCAAAATCATACATTGGATAAATACACCAAGTATCGCCAGTGCGGTAATGATGTTCGCGGCGGATACGGTAGATTGCCGGGTCACGCATATGCATATTCGGCGAAGCCATGTCAATTTTCGCGCGTAAAGTTCTAGCGCCATCAGGGAATTCACCAGAGCGCATTCGCGTGAACAGATCAAGATTTTCTGCTATCGAACGACTGCGATAAGGCGATTCTTTACCAGCTTCGGTAAGAGTTCCGCGATATGCTCTGATTTCGTCGGCAGAAAGATCGCAGACAAACGCTTTGCCTAATTTAATTAAAGCAATGGCATAATTGTAAAACTGTTCATAATAATCGGAGGCAAAAAAAAGTTTATCTTTCCAATCGAACCCGAGCCAGCGAACATCATTTTTGATGCTCTCGACATACTCGATGTCCTCTTTAGCCGGATTAGTATCATCCATGCGTAGATGAGTGATACCGTTGTTTTCAGCAGCAATGCCGAAGTCAAGGCAAATTGCTTTGGCGTGACCAATATGCAAGTAGCCGTTGGGTTCGGGAGGAAAACGGGTTACCACTTTGCCGTTATTTTTGCCGTTCTTCAGATCCTCTGCAACGATTGCCCGAATGAAATCAACTGGCGCGCTACTTAACGTTTCTTCTGTAGTCATTCAAATACCTTAATAATTTTTAATAAAAAAAGCCCCGGAGAGTTAACCCGGGGCTGTGTCAATCCATATTTTAGTCGTGGACTATTCGGCCGGGCTTGGTGCCGGTTGTTGTCCAACTCCTGGGGTTGGTGCTTGTGGCGGTTCTGGCGCTTGAACAAAAACTTTGGCATCGAGCGCTTTAAATTCTTTATCTATCATGGCGCGGAGCTGTTCTTCCATCTTTTCAGCTTTGACTATTTCAGCGACCTGTGTTTTTACTTCGTCGAAGCTTTTTTCACTGCCAGCAGATGGGGCATCTCGGCGAATAATATGATAGCCGAATTGAGTTTCAATCGGTTCGCTAATATCGCCAGGTTCCATGGCAAATGCCGCTGCTTCAAACTCTTTAACCATCTGTCCACGACCAAAATTTCCAAGCTTGCCACCCTCTTTTCCGCTAGGGCAAGAACTAATCGCTTTGGCGGTTTCCCCAAAGCTACTTGGATCTTTCTTCAGCTCAACTAAGGTCTTTTGGGCTTGTTCTAGAGCCTCTTTCTTGGCTTTTTCATCCTTGACGTCATCAACTTTAAACAAGATATGTGAAGCGCGAACTGTGTCAGGTTTGTCGCCTGGTTCAGTAAACATCTCAGTTTTGTGTTTCTCGTAAGCGGCCTTTAATTCAGCTTCAGGTGCGGTGATTTTATCCATATAACCTTTGAGGAAAGTATCAACAGCGATATTTTCCTGCATGGCTGGATTATTGGCGAGCTCGTTAATATAGTCTTCAATCGAGATATTTTTTTGCGCCATTAATGATGACTTCATCATTTCAAGCTGTTGTGGATCAAGGGTTTTCATCGTTTCATTGAGGCTAGTTACAACCTGTTCGCGACTAGGTTTAATGCCAGCTTTAATCGTCATATCAAGCATGATTTGGCGCTCAATAAATGATCTCACCAATTGTGGGGCCATGTTTTTGAGCATTTCAGAATTGATCTGCGCTGGCGGTTTTCCATCAGGAAATTGGCTATTGAAGTTATTAACGAAATCCTTTTTAGTGATCGCTTTGCCAGCGATTTCTCCGACATTATCTGGAAGAAATGCCCACAAATCAGCAGGCGGTGCTTTAGGCTTTTGTGGAGCCTGGGCAACGGCAGTTTCGTCTTCCGTGACCGCTTGTACTGCGGGAGGGGGAACTATCGGCCCCGACGCTACTTCAGTAGCGATTGTTGGCGATGGTGTTTCAACTGGAACTCCGCATTGATTATTAGTGTTTATCAACACAAATACGACAATAGCAATAACTGCGATAATCGCGATAATTGCAATGATATTTACTTTTTTCTCCGCTTGCTTAACAATTGCTGTTGGCTGGGAGGCTGGTTCGTTCTTTTTCTCTTCGGTCATAATAAATTCTCCTGTTTTAAATTTAAAGGCAATTACATCGACATCATAGGTTGATTTTGGGGAGGTTCAATGAAAAATTTCAGAGTTCCTGCTGCTTTGGCTTTGTCCATTTCAGCTTTACTAAATTCAGCACGCTTTTGTTGTATTAAGCCATTTTTAATGAATCCCTTAACCTCTTCCAAAGTCTTTTGGGTCTCGACTGCAGGCTCATCACGGCGGACAATATGGTAACCGCGAAGCGATTTTATTGGCTTATCATTAATCTTACCAACTTCTAAAGCAAAGGCGATTTCTTCAAAGTCTTTTCCATAAATACTTTGACCTTTAGTTTGAGGGCCTAAGGAACCTTTGGTTACTTTGCCGCTTGGGCAAGCACTTTCGGTTTCAGCGAGTTTTTCGAACTCAGTGGCATCGTTTTTGATTTTTGTGATAAGTTCCTGCGCTTTTTCGGAAGCAGCCGCCATAGCTTTCTCATCTTTCTCGTCTTCTGGCAATGCGATCATAATATGCGAAACGCGCACGGTATCTTCCGGATCACTAGGAGTCTTGAAACGCTCTTTACTATTTTCATAAAACTCAGCGATCTCTTGATCCGTCACTGTGATTATTGAATCAAACCACGCAGTAATAGCGGCAGTTTGTTGCATTCTTGGATCGCTAGACATTTTATCAATGTACTGTTCCAAGGTCATTTTTTCTTTTTCGAGAATAGCGCCTTTGATCATCTCTAGTTGTTGTGGATTGCGCTGCGCCATCTCTTCGATTTCTCGGTTAAACAAAGCAACGGCAGCCTCTTTTCCAACTTTAAAACCCGCTTTGGCGGCTTCTTTACTAAAAACTAACATCGAAACTTGACCATTGACTGCTCCAAATACATTATTGGCTAACAGTTCTGGCGGTAATTGGGAGATGTCGACGCCTTGAGCTTTAGCCTGTTCACCAATAATATCTAGAATCTCTTTTTTGGTGATTTTTACCCCATCAAACTCAGCGAGAACTTCTGGCATGGCATCTAATGGGTTTATTTTTGGTGCTTCAATTTTAGTGTCAACGTCAGCGTTGGCTTTGAGCGAAACGACTGGAGCTTGAGCCGCATCAGTTTTTTTTGCTTCGTCAGCTGACAGATTAATCATAAGCCCAGTACTAAAACTAATGGCTCCGACGACAAATACTCTCGTTAATGCACTACTTTTTCTCATTTTTATACCTTTTATTGTATATTCTTTAGTTTTTCAAGAACTTTCTATATATCCTGTAATTAAACAAAGACCATCAAACCATCCAATATAATTCTACGTCCTGCAAATGCAAGAATTGTAATAGATTTTATTGAGGAGATACTGATAAAACTCCAAAATTATGGTCTTTAATTTTTTTGGCCGTGGCTTGACGTGTGCGGTGTTCATTACGTATTATCCCCCCACGATTCGGATTGTTTTACATTTTATCAATTCTAGCGACCAGCTTAGTTTTTTATAGTCACGGCTACAGATAATCAGTGAAAAGGTTCAGTCACCGTAGGGGATGAAGAAAATATAGCCACCCTTTTTGCCGTTTTGGATATGCGTCTCCCAAAGTCGCCACATAAAGCTTGTCCGGTGATCTTCTCCTTCTTCCTGAATTGCGATGAAAGGGAAAATCATCGTTTCTCTTTTGGAGTCCTGTTGCCGGTCGCGATAGATAAAGCCAAGGATCTGCATCTCTTCACGGTCGTCTTCTTTTTTGCCAGAAGCCAGGTTGAGGAAGATGCGCCAGTTAAAATTTCCATTGTAAAATAGTTCTTTGCGGAAAAATAATCTATTGCCAAAATCTTCCACTTTGCGCGGCTCCGCGAAAGCGTCAAAAAGTCGTTCTGCGCTGGCTCTTGCGGTGGCACTATTGCTAAAGACCGTCTTCTCCAACGGAAACGAGAGGGACTTTGCCAAAATCTTTGCTTCTTCGCAAAGTTTAGAATACTCTTCCTCTTTTTGGGAATGTTTTCCCAATTCAATACGGATCTGCTCCAATTCGATCAATTTCTGATAATATTCAATCTTATCGCGAGTTTTCCAGAGACTGTTTTGAAACTGCCGTTTGTTTATGGAGTCGCGCTGGTTGTTTAAATCCTTCCAGCTATTGGGTAGTGTGGTCAATAGCTTGCGGAGACGCTCCACCACGGATTCAGAGAATCCTTCACGGACGACGTAAAAGTGATCTTTTCCGTGATAAAAAAGGCCGAGTGCCGCATAATCATCCTGAAATTCAGCCATGTTGTTTTCTATTGTCCAGCTAATTTTTCGGGAGAGGATGGGTTTATCCACTCGGTCAGCTTTCCGGAATTTACTGTAATAGAGCAGAGGGCCAGCTACGGAAAAAATCTTTTCTTTCTCGGATGTCTTCTGGTAAGTGAGTAGCGGCAGACTAAAAAAAGAGGATTCTGTTTTGGTTTTTGTTTGCACGGTAATCAGTGCCGGAGAACACCACCACTGCTTATTCGGCGAGAAACCGTAGAGAAAGAGTGGGAGAAAGCCCCCTTCATAGACCGGATAGGTGGGATAACTTTTTTCTTGCGTTAAATCCGCAAGGAAAATCTTCATAGTGTTGTTGTCAATCACATTTTCCGGCAAATCCACAGCAGGATCAATCTTCTTTACGAGAGCTTGCATTTCGGGACGTTTTTTCTCGAAATGTTTTTCGAAGGAGAGTCGATGAAGTTCTTTTAACGCTTGAACTTCAGGGGTTTCCTCATAATAATGTTTAGTGCAGAACCTACTCAACAAAGGGAAAGAGAGAAAAGACTCTTCCGCGTACGTATGACGCCCCGGCATAGGTTCGATCTCTTTCACTTTGTATTGTCCAATAAGAGGACCTAAAAAGCCGAGATAGCTACTTTTTGTGGTGCGCTCTAACTCAAATAGAGGACCAACGATATTAAAAGAATGACTATCTTTGCTTTGCGTTTTGTGAAAAAGAGGAAAGAAGCCCCAGTAAGAACTTTTTTGATCAGGCAGCACGGCAAATTCTTTCTCGCGAAGCTGATCCAATTCCTTCTGATTGGCAGGAATGGTTTTTTTATCCCGAGTAAAACAGTAGATGAGTTCTGGTTTGATTTTTTCGTAATCGTCTTTCCCTCTGTTGCGTAACAGCCACTCTTTATCGGAAATATCGACAGAAACGGTTTTTCCATAGTAACCGAGGAGCAGTTCTATAAAGGTCTTTTCACGGAGAGGCGCTCTCCAAGTGATGTTTTTATTATAATGCCAATTTTGGATGTAGAGGAAGGCCGCGAATGTGCCCCCTCGATTGGGGTTTTGCGAAAAATAGGCAAGAGGAAACAACGCGTAGAAATCTTTGTTCCATGCGGCATTGAGAATCCATCCGTCACCGTTGACTGAATTCCAGCCTGAAAGTGGGAAGAGGATTGAATATTCATCTCCTTCATGATTGTAAAAGGGGCGAATCGCCATCCCGTAACGATCAAAATCTACCATCGGCCAAAGCATGGAAATATAATCGTCAGAGCGAAAAAAGAAGGGCCAAAGGTTTATTAATGATTTATTGAATTCCACGGGACTCTTTTCCATACGGTAGTCGGAATCTGCCATACGAACTTTCTGATATTTTTCCGAACGAATGCGGTGTGACTTTGGCACAGAATAATTTTCAACAACATCTCCGGAAATCCGAGCCATCCGCTCGGAAGAAGCGCAGCCACAAAGGAAGAACGCTCCAATAAAAGCGCTTCCCAGAAGAGTGTAAATATTTCTCATCGAATTTTACCCTTTTTATATTTTGCCGGCACTTTTAAAAGTCCTGAGTTCCATAAGCCGTACAGCCACTTAAAAGTGATCCCATGATTTTCAAGTAATCCAATGTAATTCTACGTTTCGCAAATGCAATAATTGTAAATAAATTTTATTGAGAAGTTGCTTGATAAAATAAACCACGAATCGTGCTTCGATAATTAATTATAAATTTCGGTAGACAGTCTGAGCTTTAAATGGTGGCGTATAGGCGTTAAATTCCCCAACCAGCGTAAAATATGATCTATCGCTTTGACATCAAGTTTAAATGAAGGCGGCAATGGAGGTAGCACAGGCATTCCTGCCTGTGTTTTTCGCAAACCAAAAAGTCTGTGTTACTTTACTTTCATCGTTATCATTTTTATCGGACTGCACTAACAAACGAGTCTTGCCTAGAGTCCCATTTTTTCATTGTCAAAAGCGTCTCTCCGGCTCTTCCGTATTTCTGATTCTACATAGGAATAATCCTGAAACATGCTATATTCTATGCAAAGAAAAACAGGAGTTCCCATGAGCACAAAAAAACGACCGACATGCTACATCATCGCTGGGCCAAATGGTGCTGGCAAGACTACGTTTGCGTTGCGCTATTTACCTGAAATCGTTGCATGTCGGAATTTTATCAATGCGGATGAAATTGCCAGCGGGCTTTCCCCTTTGAATGCGGAGAATGTACTGCTTCCTGCCAGTAAACTATTTTTGAAGATGATTGCCGAAAAAATTACTGCACGGGAAGATTTTTCTTTTGAAACGACACTTTCGGGACGGAGTTACCTCTCAAAGATACAGCAATGGCGCACCAGTGAATGGAGAGTTGTATTGTTCTACTTGTATATTCCCAGTGTCAGCTTTTCGGCTTTACGAGTGAAACAGCGCGTTGCGCAAGGTGGGCACAATATCCCGCAGGAAGACATTATTCGGCGTTATCCGAGAAGTATCAGTAATTTGTTTGATTATATGAAGGTTTGCGATGAAGTCCATTGCGTGGATAATTCTTTAGGCACAGTAAAATCAATATTTGATTATGATGAGAATAAAATATTTGTTTATGATGAAAAGAAATTCAAAATAATGAAGGAGTTGTATCATGAGCACAGATAGAACGAAAGAAACGACAAGAATCGTCGTTGCAACCTTGCAGGCCGCAGTTAACGCGGAATTAGAACGAAAAGCAAAACTGGGCTACAAAGCGGTGGTCGCAGACAAAAACGGCAATCCCAAAGTGGTTTCCGCAAAGTATTTACTCCGTAAACTAAAAGCAGCTGGCAAGCGTTAAACAAATCTCATCGCGCCGAATGTATTACTTAAAAAATGTCACAGGCATCCCATAACTTTTT
>DLIO01000070.1 GCA_002483765.1 Lentisphaeria bacterium UBA7640
CTCTTCTTTTTCGTGGCATAGTATATTCCCTTGGCGATTAGTTATTGCAATTCTATATCAATGAACCACTCTACCGGCTCTTTTTCAAGTTTTTTTAGATTTAAACTCATTTTTTCGCTCAAAATAGCCTTATTTCTCTTATTTTAATATTTCACGCCTCACTTTATTGAAATAAGAACGAATAATATGGATATTCTAAATAATTCGAGTTTAAATATTTTATTTTTAAGGGACAGACCCCGCTATACCCGCTATAACAAATCATTCCATTTGTCTATTGTTTTGTGATTCTTTCCTGGACTTCCCCAGTCGCTTCCAATAGTTCGGAGCCATACATATTTCTCCGTTTCTTTTTCTTTGTATATCAAGTAGTTATGCATATCTATTGAAAATTTTTCTCCACAAAAGCGCATTTTTTATAGGCCTTTTTCGTAAAATTGATCTATTTGTTTCTTCGGGGTCTGTCCCTTTAAAATGCTTTAAAATTATTTTTCAGGGACAGACCCCGCTATAGAAGAAGGGAAGTAACCACCAAGAGCGCCAAGAAGGCACAAAGTCCACAAAGGGAGAGTTGGGGAGTTATCCGTGTAAGTCCAAATGTGCATTTGTGTAGGTGTGAAGCCCTGTGTTCACTCCATAATGCCATGGCGCGCAAAGGTGTCGTCTTTCGACCAAAGGTGTGGAACAGGTTATGGAGTGCGAATGTCTCGTCAGTATACGATGTTATGGCGCACAAAGATGTCGTTCTCAGACTGTAATTATAGTGTAAAGTGGTCATCTAATTCGCGCGCGCATTATGCGCGCGTGAATTAGAGATACGAGATACATTGTTTCTATATCTTGATTTCACAGGAATTTTTTAATGTTATGACACACTACCAGCTTCTCTGGATCTATCGAATTCTATTTTTTACCGGACTTGCAACTGTAGTCCTTTCAGATAAAACCCTTCAGGGAAATTCATGGATACCGCATGATCAGGGGCTTGGGCTAAGCGTTGGATAATCAAAGCTTCGCGTTTGGCATCAAGCGCGGCGTCGGCAACGATCTTCTGAAATAACATCGCATCCATCAGGCCGGAACATGAGAACGTGAATAACATTCCACCAGGGTTGAGCATTTGTAACGCGAGAATGTTGATATCCTTGTAACCGCGACAGCCACGGAATAACTGCTGTTGCGATTCGATGAATTTTGGAGGGTCGAGAATAATCACGTCAAAAGTTTTTTCCTCGGCTCGAAGTGCTCGTAAAACCTTAAAAGCATTACCGTCAATATTGGAATAGCGTTCTTCTGTAATGCCGTTCAGATGCATATTCTCATCAGACATCCGCAGTGCGTCTTGTGAACTCTCAATATTCGTTACATGTGCGGCACCATGAGCGGCAGCAGCGATACCGAAACCGCCAGTATAGGAGAAACAATTTAACACCGTGCGACCGAGTGCGTGATTAGCGACCGCCCGACGGTTATCGCGTTGATCAAGATAAAATCCAGTTTTATGGCCGTTGCGAACATCAACTTCAAACTGAATTCCGTTTTCAACAATCATAATAATTTCCGGAGGTTCTTCACCACGTAAAATTCCAGTTCGTTCCGAAAGTCCCTCTTTTTCACGTACAGCCACGTCAGAACGCTCGTAAATTCCTCGAGGATTGCAAATCTCCTGAAGACAGTCGACAATCGTTTCGCGATGCGCTTCTGCCCCGGCACTGAGAAATTGACAGACAATATAATCGCCATAACGGTCGGCAATAACGCCGGGCAAACCGTCAGACTCTGCGGCAATCAAGCGACATGCCTCGAGTTGTTTTTCACGGGTGACAAACATTGCTTCCCGTGCCGCAACGGCTTCCTGAACCCGTAGCTTAAGAAAATCATGGTCGATAGGACAATTCTCAAAAGACCAGATCCGGACAGAAATTTGTGAACGTGGTGACCACGCGCCTACAGCGATAAAATTTCCGCCTATAGAGTATATTTCAACAGTTTCTCCCGATTTGGGTTTTCCGTCAATTTTGCCAATGGCTCCGGAAAATATCCATGGATGGCGGCGCAATAATGATTTTTCGCGCCCTGGTTTTAAAATAATTTTATTCATCATCATATCCTTTAAGTTTGTGGTATAAATCTTCTGGGCAGCAGCACTCTTTTAGTATGGTGCGGTTTTTTTCGATTTTTAAAAAAGAACTAATTTGCGATAATAATTTCAGGTAAAGTGCATGTTGGTTTTCGCGCGCTGCAATCATAAAAATAATTTTCACTGATTTCGCATCCATGCTTTCGTAATCGGGAATGCCATTTTTAACCAATAGCACTGCTACCGTTAAATCGGTGACCGAGCGTAAACGCACATGAGGAATTCCAATTCCCATACCGATACCAGTACTCATTAACTTTTCACGGTTAAAAATAGCATTGGTTAGTTCCGAAATAGAATTGACTTGGGATTTTTTGCCCAACATCGCGATTAATTGACGTAATGCAATTTCTTTGTTGGCGTCTTCAACAATCGCTACACAATCTAGCGATAACACGGCATTAAGTATTGGAACTGCTGCGGATGTAGTTGGAGCAACGAATTTTTCAAGATCTTCAATCTTAAAATGCCATTCACTACCGGTTCTGGTACTTGACAAAGCACCATCCCGAACGAGATCACGCACCGCTTGTTCTGATATTCTCAAAAAGGCGGCGGCTCTTTCTAGGGTAATTGTTTCTGATGAATGCATTATTTCTACTTTTTTTAGTTGATAATAATATACCGTGGCGCAGAAAATTTACAATAATCTTGAAACCTATGGTTTTCAACTTTGCAGTGCTTCTTAGTTAACGCTGGTGATGAGTTTGGCAGTGTCTTTAAAGTTGGCAAAATTAACATCATGGATAGTGGGATTCATAGTACCGGCATAAAGTATTGTGGGCGATGTTACATTTTCGGCGAATGTCATAAATTTTTTGAGCCCCTTTGTGAACGAAGCATTAAACGTTCTGGCTACTTTGATTTCAAATGGATAAAGTTTTCGACCGCGATTAAGCAAAAGGTCGATTCCAAGACCTCAAGAATCTCGAAAATAATAGAGTTCAGCCTCGTTTCTGGAGTTATATCTAGCTTTGAGAGCTTCCAGTATAACCATGTTTTCAAATAATCCGCCCAAAATCGGATCGCGCGGAACCTGAGTGACATCTTTAATCCCTAAAAGATATGAAGCCAGCCCGACATCGGTAAAATATATTTTAGGGCTTTATTGGCGTGGCCCCATGATGATGATTACTGGAAAATAATTGGAAAGCCGGTTAAATGCGAGGCGATATCTCGTTGAATCATGATTATCTCCTAGTTTTGTTTTGCATGGAAACAATATTCTTCTTCGGCTTCTTGACGAGGATTGGAAATATTGCAATTTTTATTTTAAATTCGCGCGCGCGAATTTAAGGATTCAAGTTACGGGGTTTTATTTGAAGGTAGTACAGGCATTTCCGCTTGTGTCTTTTCCACAGACAGGAATGTCTATGTTACTTTACCTTCTGGAGATGATGACGATTTCAACAAAATCTACCGCTACTTTTTATTGTGAACCTTCCGGTTTGGAGTATCCCAGTTATCGCATATATTTCCCCACCAGCTGCGCTGCTTTTGATGTTTTTAAATATGTACTTTGTTCATGTTTTAATTTATTCCATTCCAATCCAATTCTGAATTAGTCTTAAAAGTTAAATTTATATTTTATTTCAACCCAATTTCCCAACTACTCTCCTTGCCCATGAATTTTTTGTGATATTTTTATAATGACAGTTGATTCTTTGTTATTTCAGGTTATAATATATATCAATATAAAATATTACATAACTTGGTATATATCATGAGTAAATACAAAGATATTCATAAATGGTTAAAACGGAAGATTCTGGCGGGCGATTTTTCATCTGGCGAACGTCTTCCGACCTGTCGGGAGCTGGCAGAGATACGCAACGTCAGCTACGTCACAGTCACTAAAGCGATAAAGGAACTCGAAGCTGATGGTCTTGTTAGTTCGCGCCAAGGTCAAGGCATTGTGGTCAAACCGATTGAAAAACATCTTCCAGTCCAACCTCAACGCTCTGCGCAAGTCGGTTTCATCATCCAAACCTCGGGTGATCTGTTCGGCAATTATTTTACCCCGTTAATGGAGGAGTTATCTGCGGATAACATGATGGCGGTTCCGCTGGCCACCGATGCGACTTTGCGTGCATTATCTCCGCTCGAACGGATCAAGCGTTTTAATTCATACGCCGCCGCGGGTTTTGAGGCTTTGGTTGTCGATGGTGATCGGGGTTTTCCATTTTCGGCGCTACAATCTGCTGCTGAGCAGTTCAAGCAGTTGATTTTTGTTTTGCGTTATGACACTGAGATTGAATTACCGATGGCGAATATTCTCACTGCCGATTTTCGACTTGCCGGTTACGATGCCGCAAAACATCTTTTGGAGCAGGGCGTCGAGCGTATTGCGATGCTGACTTTCGAGGAATTTAGCGCGGTTGAACGGCGTGCTTCCGGTTGCACTTATCACACACATGATCAGCTAGTTCTTGACGGTATCGAAGCCGCTTATGCTGATGCCAAAGTGGATTTTAACGACAACTGCGTCATGTTGCGCAGTCCAGACCAAGCTGGTAGCGAGTCACAGCACAAAAAAAACGTGAGCAATTTTATTGACGGTGGCGCACCATGCGGATTTATCTGTATTGGCGATATAAGAGCGCGTTGCGTTTACCAGGTTGCTCGCCAAAAACGCCTTAAAATCGGACGCGATATTTTTGTCGTCGGGATGTTTAATACATCGTGGTCTGAAGCTTTTCAACCACGCTTAAGTACAATTTCAATTGAAGAAAGAACAATTTCACAATTAACCATGCAGGCGTTACGAGAAAAATGGCATGGCCGCAAAGTTACGGTCGCGCCACGTTTGCTGATCAAAGAATCATCAATTAAGGAGTCCTAAAAAGATGAAAAAATTAAAAATTGCGATGTTGGGAGCCGGTTCCGGTTTTGTTTTATCCGTAGCCCAAGAACTGTTAACGGAGCCAGTTTTTGCGGATTGTGAATTTGTGTTGATGGATCCGGCGGCAGATCGTTTGGAGGCCGCCCGGGAAGCCGTGAGTAAAATCTTGGAAAAAGCAAAACATCCGGTACGCTTGACGGTTACGCGCGAACGTGCTGTCGCGCTTGCTGGTTGCGATTATGTTATCACTTCATGTGAAAAAAATCGTTACGCGAACTGGAGCAAAGATATTGGCATCCCTGCACGTCACGGTGTTCATCAGGTTAAAGGCGAAAATGGCGGCCCCGGCGGAATGATCCACTCTATGCGCAATATCTGTATGTTTATGGATATTTTGAAAGATATGGAAAGGTTGTGTCCAAACGCTTGGCTGATGAATTTCACTAACCCAATGTCCGTTCTCTGTACCTATTTTAAGAATTATTCACCAATCAAAGCGCTTGGATTTTGCCATCAGGTTCATGGTTCATTTGGTTTAATTGCCGAACAGCTTGGCATGGAACCGGGTGAACTTGAAGTCGTCAGCGCTGGCATTAATCACCTGAATTGGTTGTTTGACATTCGTCGTCGTGGCTCTTCAGAAAGTTATATGGATCAGTTTTTGACCAAAGTAAAGGCGTCAAAATATTGGAAAGAAAAATTTTCGAACGTTCCACAACAGACGTTCACTCTTGAAGTATTAAACACTTTCAATATGTATCCGATTGGTTACGATGATCATATTATTGAATATTTACCATTTTTCTGGGAACAACATGAGTGGGATAAATATCACTACGAATCGCTGGAAGAGACTTACACAAACATGGCACAAAAAGGTCATCACACCATGGAAACTCAACGGTTACTCGGTAAAGAGTTCACCAAACCGCCGTTTCCAGTTGATGCTGATCATCCATATTACGCCGAAGCGCCATGTCGTGTTATCCATGCTCTAGAAACCAACACCCCAACTTATTTCGATGCCATCAATATCATGAATAACGGCGCCATCTCCAATCTGCCAGATGATGTGATTCTTGACGTCCCTGGAATTGCGATTGGCGGACAAGTGCGTTCTATTCACGTTGGCGCGTTGCCGGCTGGGCCGTTGGAAATCTGCCGCCGCCAAACCGTCTTACATGAGATGATTGCGCAGGCTGCACACGAAGGCGATGACAATCTCGCCGTGCAAGCTCTGTGTCTCGATCCCTATGTGCGCAGCTTAACCCAAGCTCGTGCTATCTGGACAGACTACCGCAAAGAATACAAAAACGATTTGACAACCTTCAAGAACTAAGTTTACCACAGCGTTTAAGGAAGAAGGGAGCTCACCACTAATGGACACTAATTGTCGCTAATTGAAAAACGGGAGAATGGGGAGTAACCACTGAGAGCACAAAGAAGGCACAAAGTCCGCAAAGGGAAAAAAGGAATTCATGTCTGTGAACATAGGTAGAAATTCGCCACATAACACACACTTAAAATAAGGGTCTATTTCCGGT
>DLIO01000136.1 GCA_002483765.1 Lentisphaeria bacterium UBA7640
TTTTCCCTGCGGAAGTTGGGCTAGCTTGCTCCTTGGAAAAGGAATATACTAATGTGCGGGCTTACCGCTTGAGTCGTAATTACACTAGTCATTACTCGATTTTTGCAGGGTTGTCGGTTTGTACCGGTGACTGCGCGATGCCGATCGTCGACGATGAACAGCAGCCTTATCAGACCATTGTGGATATGTATCGGTTGTGGGAACAGGGACATAAGGTCATTATTCCGTATCGTATTAGCCGTAATGATCCGTGGCTGAGCCGGATATTTTCCCAATGTTACTACAAACTCATGAATATGCTTTCCGAGGTAAAATATCCCCCCGGTGGCGCGGATCTGTTTTTTATCGACCGCGAGGTTATCGATATCGTTAATAAGCGGATTCATCCAATCAATACTGCAAGTATCACTGAAGTTTTACGCCTTGGATTCGATCCTTTTTTTTATGGTTATGAACGTCCACAAGGACTAAATAAAAACAGATCTCGTTGGTCTTTTCGTAAAAAAATAAGATTGGCTAAAGACACCTTTTTTTCATCCTCAACTTTTCCAATTATGTTGATCAATCGTTTAGGTTTGATGGCATTTGGATTGTCACTTGCATTAATGATATTTTATTTCTATATCGCAGTATTTGGCAACCACAAATTTTGGAATATTGAGGTACCTGGTTGGATTTCGATCATCCTTTTCATCATGTTTTTCGGCGGACTTATCATGTTATCTCTCGGCATCATTGCCGAATATATCTGGCGAATTTATGAAGAGGTCAAAAACCGTCCCGGTTATATCATTCGAGAGAAAGAATAGCCGTTTTGAAAAAAATATTGCTTAAACTTAATGAGTTTTTATCAAGGAGAGTTATTTATGAACGACAAGGTTGAATATTTTTGTCATCCTGCCGGAATAGTTGAACCTAGGGCCAAAGTGGGCAAGGAAACCCGCGTTTGGGCGTGGGCGCACGTTTTAAACGGGGCTATTGTTGGTGAAGACTGCAATTTATGCGATCACACTTTCGTGGAGAGTGGTGTACGAATCGGAGATCGTGTGACCGTGAAATGTGGCGTATATCTCTGGGATGGAATTACTATTGAGGACGACGTATTTGTCGGGCCGTCGGTTACCTTCACCAACGATAAATTCCCGCGTAGCAAACAATATCCAACAACCTACTCCAGAACCAAAATCAGCAAAGGTGCTTCCATTGGGGCTAATGCGACCATCTTGCCAGTGACGATTGGTGCTCATGCGATGGTCGGGGCCGGTGCGGTTGTAACTAGAGACGTTCCTCCATACGCTATCGTCAACGGCAATCCAGCACGAATTGTCGGCTATGTTAACGCACAAAAAATCAATTCACCAGTTGACATACCACGTTCAAAAATCGTCGACACGCCAATGCCTACTGGTGCTAGGCTTTACGCAATCCCCAGTTTTTCCGACGTGCGTGGTGATCTGAGTGTAGTAGAATTGAATAAATTGCTGCCTTTCTCGATCAGTCGTCTATTTTACACCTATGGCATCGACTCTGCTGAAGTACGCGGCGAACACGCTCATAAAGCCTGCGAACAATTCCTGATCGCTGTTCACGGTTCGCTGCACGTGATCGTTGATGATGCTAAACATCGGGATGAGTTCACGCTGGACACTCCAACTTTCGGGTTACATCTGCCGGCCGGTTGCTGGGGAATTCAATACAAACACTCGCCGGATTGCGTATTACTGGTACTGGCGTCCGAAGAGTATGATGCGACTGATTATATTCGTAATTATGATGATTTTCTAGCATACAGGAAAAACATATAATGCAATTTCTAGATATGAAAACTCCATATTTGGAACTCAAAGAAGAGCTTGATGCAGCCTACTTTCGGTTTATGGATTCTGGATGGTATGTACTCGGCCCGGAAGTTGAGAAATTCGAGCAAATCTGGGCTGAATACTGTGGAACAAGCCATTGTGTTGGCGTTTCCAACGGTCTTGATGCACTCTGTCTCGGCTTGGAAGCTGGGGGCGTAAAACCTGGCGATGAAGTAATTGTCCCAGCCAACACCTATATCGCTTCCTGGCTGGCTGTTTCACAGATCGGAGCAATCCCCGTTCCGGTCGAGCCAGAAGAGAAAACTTTTAATGTTGATCCAGCCCGGATCGAAGTAGCAATTACGTCCAAAACGACTGCAATCATTGCTGTACATCTCTTCGGAACTCCCGCCGACATGAATCCAATCATGCAAATTGCAGAAAAGCACCATCTTTTTGTCTTGGAAGACAATGCTCAGGCCCAGGGGGCATTTTATTGCGGTAAGCGCACTGGACATCTTGGCCATGCGGCGGCTTTCAGTTTTTATCCTGCTAAAAATATCGGCGCTTTTGGCGAAGCCGGCGCAATCACAACCGACAATACGAAAATTGCCGCCAAGATTAAAATACTGCGTAATTACGGCTCACGAATTAAATATCATAATGAGTGCAAGGGTTACAACCGGCGTATCGATGCGTTACAAGCCGCTTTTCTAGCAGTGAAAACTCCATACTTAGATGATTGGAATACTCGACGGCGTGCAGTTGCCTCTCGTTATTTTGACGATTTGAGCGAGATTCCTGGGTTACTACTGCCACAATCACAATTAGCAGAAAGTGTCTGGCATCAATTTATTATCCGTTCAGAACAACGTGATTTCCTTCAGAAAAAATTGATGGATCAAGGCATTCCAACGATGATTCATTATCCGATTCCACCACATCTTTCGGAGGCCTATGCTGATATGGAGTTCAGAAAAGGAGATTTTCCGATTACAGAGAATTGGGCGGAAACGTTTCTGAGTCTGCCGATCGGCCCGCATATGCTGGAAGCGGAGACTGAGCATATAATTATTACGTTGAAACAGTTATTGATATAATCTAGTCGGCAAAAAATTTACCATATCGGCCCAAAAAAGTTACTATTTCTGCGCGCGGGTTTTAAATTAATTAAAAAAACAGATTGACCGCAATAATAACGCATCACTCAGAAAATATCAGTCAAATTAAAACGCTGAGGCAACTGATCGATGCCTTGGTAATGAAATCTCCACTGCCCAGCCTGCCATATTGAATGAAAATGGACGTTTCATTTGCAGATTCCAAAATATCGATGTCTCGCAGAAGAAAGTTGTCTTCATTTGCGTAAAGAATAGCTACTTCCCAAAAAAATTTCTTATTCCTCAAATCTTTGAAAAACTTTAACCAAGGAATATATTAGCTCAACCAATTAGGAGATCGTATGGGAAATATATCGACAATATGCTCTGCAATGATTCTCTGTGGTGGCAAGGGTACGCGCTTGCGCGAGGTCACAGAGTTGTTACCAAAACCAATGGTACCAATCGGCGAACAGCCGATCGTTTGGCATATCATGAAGACTTATGCTGGATTTGGTATCCGACGATTCATTTTATGCTTAGGATACAAACGAGAAGCATTCGTCGATTTTTTTATGAATTACCATATGCGCACTGCTGACACCACCATTACTCTTGGACGTGAGCCGAAAATCACTCTTCACGGCGAGACCGATGAGTCTGATTGGCAGATTACGCTCGCGGGCACTGGGATCGATACCATGACTGGCACCCGCGTTTTTCGTGCAGAAAAATACCTTAAAAACGATGAAGAAACCTTTTTCCTGACTTATGGCGATGGCGTTGCCAACGTCGACATACGCGCACTATATGAACAGCACATTAAAAGTGGCAAATTACTGACAATCACCGCCGTCCATCCAGAAGCGCGGTTTGGTGAAATGATTCTTGACGGTAATAACGTCAGGGGATTTGAAGAAAAACCAGCACAAGCTAGCGGTTATATTAACGGCGGCTATATGGTAGTCAGCCGAAAATTCATTCAACGTTATCTGAATGATGATCCAACACTAACTTTTGAACGTACGCCGATGGCACAATGTGCGGCTGACGGCGAAATGCAGGTATTTAAACATGATGGTTTCTGGCAATGTATGGACAACCAAAGAGAATATAACCTACTCAATGAACTATGGGCTTCCGACCGAGCACCATGGACAAAGTTCTGGAAATAACTGTGATGTTTAACCATATTTATCGGGGAAAACGGGTTCTACTAACTGGACACACTGGTTTCAAGGGATCATGGCTAGCAATGTGGCTTCAGCGTTTAGGGGCGGAAGTTTGCGGTATCGGGTTGCTGATGCCAGAACAATACAGCCATTGGCAACTGCTTCAGCTAAAGATGCGTTCAGAAATCGCTGATATTAAAAATTTGGATCGGATATTACAGATATTTCAAGACTTCCAACCAGACGTGGTATTCCATCTGGCAGCTCAACCGTTGGTACGATTGAGTTACAAAGAACCGGTAGAAACGTTTCATACCAACGTGATTGGAAGCACAAACGTACTGGAGGCTTGCCGCAAAACTCCTTCAGTACGGGCCATTGTGGCGATCAGCTCCGATAAATGTTACGAAAACCGTGAATGGGCATGGGGTTATCGCGAAGATGAACCGCTGGGGGGTTACGACCCCTACAGCGCCAGCAAGGGCTGTGCCGAACTCGTAATTTCAAGTTATCGTCGTAGTTTCTTTAATAATATAGATTATGGGAAAAAACATCAGACCTTGCTTGCTTCTGGTCGCGCTGGCAATGTGATCGGTGGCGGCGATTGGGCACCTGACCGTTTGGTGCCAGACATTATGAAAGCCGCCGCCGCTAATAATGAAGTAGAAATTCATTCTCCCAAGGCAACGCGACCTTGGCAACATGTGCTGGAACCACTCTCTGGATATCTTGCTTTAGGACAGAGGTTACTTCAGGAAGAGATCCAGTTTGCTGAAAGTTGGAATTTTGGGCCGTCCGATGATGGAATTATCACAGTGAAAAATGCCGCCACCGAATTGGCCAAGCATTGGGATGCGATCCGTATCCAACTCAAGCAACCAACCGAAATCCTGCATGAGGCTAATTTGTTACGCCTAGATTGTTCCAAAGCCAGATATGAATTGTGCTGGCACGGGGTTTGGACTTCAGCAGAGACCTTTAAATATACTGCTCAGTGGTATAAAAACTTTTACCTCGAACAGAAACTCAATACTATGGCAGATTTAGATGCATACATTACCACGGCTCAAGAAAAGGAGTTACCATGGACTCAATAAAGCAATTGCACGACGAAATCCTAGAAAAAGTCAAGGAATATTACCGTATCGCACATCAACCGGAACAACAGACTCCGTTTATTCCTAGAAAAAGTCGGGTAAATTATGCTGGACGCGTATTCGACGAGAAGGAACTAGTTAACCTAGTTGATTCTAGTCTCGAATTCTGGCTGACTTACGGACGTTATTCCCGAGAATTTGAAAAAAAACTGGCGGAATATCTTAAAATCCGTTTTGTTCTATTGGTTAATTCTGGCAGTTCAGCTAACTTATTGGCATTTATGTCGCTTACATCGCCGTTATTGAGTGAACGCCAAATAAAACGTGGCGATGAGGTCATCACGATAGCCTGTGGTTTTCCAACCACCGTGGCCCCAGTAATTCAATATGGCGCAGTGCCAGTTTTTATCGATATCGAAGCTGGTTCAGCCAACGTCGATATTTCACAACTAGAGTTAGCGTATTCGCCGAAGACTAAAGCGGTCATGATCGCTCACACTCTGGGAAATCCGTTTAACCTCAAGGCAGTCATGGCATTCTGTGAAAAGAATGATTTATGGCTTGTAGAGGATAACTGCGATGCCCTCGGCTCGAAATATGACGGCCGTTTCACTGGCACATGGGGCGACATTGGAACCTCGAGTTTTTATCCGCCGCATCATATGACCATGGGCGAAGGCGGTGCCGTTTACACCAACAATCCGTTGCTCAAAAAAATTCTATTATCGATTCGTGACTGGGGCCGTGACTGTTGGTGTGATTCTGGCGTTGACAACACCTGCGGTTGCCGTTTCACCAAGCAGTACGGCCAATTACCATTAGGATACGATCATAAATATGTGTTTAGTCATTTTGGATACAATCTTAAAGTAACCGATATGCAGGCAGCGATAGGCTGTGCCCAACTTGAAAAATTTCCGTCCTTTGTCAAACAAAGAAAGCGGAATTTCAAGCATCTTTTTGACGGATTGAAAAAACTTCCGGAATTACGGCTGTTTGAGAAATATCCCGAAAGCGACCCATCTTGGTTCGGGTTTCTGATCACATTGACTGAGCATGCGAAATTTTGTCGCAACGATATGGTGAAGTTTCTGGAAGCACACAATATCCAGACCCGAAATCTCTTTGCGGGAAACCTGACCAAACATCCATGCTTTGAAACTCTTGTTGCTGGCAAGGACTACAGGATTGTCGGTAAGTTGGTCAATACCGACAAGATTATGAATGATGCCTTTTGGATCGGCTTATATCCTGGAATGGGAAACGAAAAGTTAGATTACATGATCGAGATAATTCATAAATTTTGCAAAAAAAGGAAAATAAATAATGAGAGTCGCTGATTATATTTTCAAAAAACTAGCGGATTGGGGGATCGAACATGTCTTTCTCGTTACTGGCGGTGGCGCTATGTTTCTTAATGACGGGTTGCGATGCGAAAAACGCATTACTCCAGTTTGTTGTCATAACGAACAAGGCTGTGCAATCGCTGCAGAGGGCTATTTCCGGGCATCAAAAAAAATCGGAGTTGTCAGCGTTACCTCTGGCCCTGGCGGAACCAATACCTTGACTGGGCTGATCGGACAATGGCTTGACTCAATTCCAGCAATTTATATTTCTGGGCAAGTAAAGTTCGAAACCACAATAAAATCTTGTCCTGAATTGGGTTTGCGACAGCTAGGAGACCAGGAATTCAATATTACGGATGTAATTAAGAAAATTACGAAGTATTCCGCTTTTGTTTCTGACCCAAAATCTATTGGCAAAGAATTGGAAGCCGCTTATTATCATGCAATAAATGGACGCCCTGGCCCAGTATGGCTGGATATCCCGTTAGATGTACAAGGAGCCTTGATTGACGAAAACGAATTGCCTACATTCGAAGTTCCATTTTCTGATATTACACGCGTCCAACCTGAACAACTTGCCAAATTAAATAGTCTTATAAAAAAAGCAAAGCGTCCCGTGCTGATTGCTGGATGGGGAATTCGCTTAGCAGATGCCGAAGCTGAATTTGCTGAGTTTCTTGATAAAATTGACATCCCTGTAGTAAGCACATTCAACGGATTTGATTTAATACCCACAGACCATCCGCGGTTTTCTGGTAGGATAGGAACTTTCGGCCAAAGAGCTGGAAACTTTGTGCTGCAAAATGCAGACCTTGTTTTGTCTGTCGGGACAAGAAATAATGTTCGTCAAATCAGTTATAATTGGAAATCATACTGTCGTAACGCTGTAAAGATTTCAGTCGATATTGATGCCGCAGAATTAAAAAAGAAAACTTTCGTGCCAGATTTGCCAATTAACGCGAATGCTAAAGATTTCTTTGCCTCATTCAATTTGGATTGCCCTAACAACTTGCCTGATTGGTCAAGTTGGCGTACATGGTGTACTGAATGCCTTGTAAAAAACCCAGCTCATACTCAAACTCACATCATGTGGGATGATGGTATCAATCCTTACCATTTCATGCATGAATTAACGTCCCTTATGCCAGATGATACTGATCTTGTTGCTGGTAACGGAACAGCTTGTGTGGTACTTTTCCAAACTGGAATCGTCAAGGCTGGACAACGGATTTTTTGGAACTCTGGCTGTGCTTCTATGGGTTACGATGTACCAGCTGCGCTAGGAGCTTGTATGGCGACGGGAAGGAAAACCGTTTGCCTTTCTGGAGACGGCAGTTTTATGATGAACCTTCAGGAACTTCAGGTTATTGCGTTCCACAAATTACCATGTAAACTCTTTCTCTTGGATAACAATGGTTACTGTTCAATTAAGCAGACGCAAAAAAACTTCTTTGGGAATGAATTGCTTGGCTGTGATCCCCAAAGCGGAATCGGGTTTCCTGATTTTCTGATGATTGCACGTGCATTTGGAATAGAAAATCTCTATGAAGTATCTGAACAAAAGAATTTGAAAAAAGTAATCGATGAAGTTTTGAATTCAGATGGTCCAGCGTTTTGTCTTGTCCGCATGCCTGACAACCTCAATTTCGAACCAAAACTCTCTTCGCAGAGATTGCCAGATGGAACAATAGTTTCTAGCCCAATAGAAGATATGTTCCCTTTCATGGAAAGAAACGAGTTCAAATCGAATATGATACAGGAATAAAATGAAAAAATTGCTTAGTATTGTCACTGGTTGCTACAATGAAGTAGAAAATATTCCAATTTTTTACAACCGCTGTCGCAAGGCAGTCACAGAATATGCTGATATGTATGACTACGAATTCGTTGTCGCGGACAACTGTTCAACTGACGGCACACGGGATGTCCTCCGAAAAATCGCTACTGAAGACCCTAATTTTCGAGTAATTATGAATGCCAATAACTTCGGACACATCCGATCGCCTTTCAACGCAGTTAACTCTTCACGTGGGGACGTGGTATTTTGTCTCTGTAGCGACTTGCAGGAGCCACCAGAAATGCTCCATGAATTCATGGAAAAATACCAAGAAGGATTTCAGGTCGTTTGCGGAATCAAACCGAAAAGTAAAGAGAATATATTGATGGCCAATCTGCGCCGCTTCTATTACCGCCTTCTTTCTCAGGTTTCGGATGTAAAACAAATCCGAAACTTCACTGGATTCGGGCTTTACGACAAAAAAGTAATCGAAGCCATGAAACTCTTCAATGATCCCTACCCCTATTTCCGCGGGATGCTTGCCGAAATCGGTTTCCGGCGAATTGAAGTGCCCTTTGTGCAAGAGAAAAGGCGCTTTGGCAAAACTAAAAACAACTTTTTCACACTATACGACATGGCGATGACGGGATTTGTTAACCATACAAAATTGCCTTTACGGATAGCGGTGTTTTTTGGATTTCTACAGGGATTTTTCAGTCTGATGATTGCAATGGCCTATTTGGTTTACAAGCTTTTCAACTGGGATTCATTTCAAATAGGCACTGCGCCTTTAATAATCGGATTATTTTTCCTTGCCGGAATGCAACTTTTCTTCATTGGCATTGTGGGAGAATATGTCGGCGCGGTCTGGACTCAAGTCAAACACCGCCCTTGGGTGATTGTAGATGAAAAACTTAATTTTGATAAGTAAAATGAATGATAACGACTTATTAAAAAAATATTTAAACCACTTTCGAAATGAACTGCGCGGAAAAAAGATTTTTCTCACTGGAGGAACAGGTTTTTTCGGAAAGTGGTTTCAGAAGTCATTTTTGGCATCAGATTTCGATGCTGAACTGGTAATACTCTCCAGGAACCCCGAGCGATTCAAGATGGCGTTTCCAGAATTTGATTCGCCACGGATAAATTATATACAAGGCGATATCCGTAATTTTGTATTTCCTGCTGGATGTTTTGATTATATCATCCATGCAGCGACAGAGGCGAGTGCCAAGTTACTGACAGAAAAACCTCAGGAGATGTACGAGGTCTGCGTAACTGGCACACGGCATACGCTTAAATTTGCAAAACAGGCTAGTTGTAAACGATTTTTGTTTACGAGCAGTGGGGCGGTATATGGCAATCAACCTCCGAATCTATACGGTTTCCCTGAAAATTACCCTTGCTCCCCAGCCACTGCCTATGGTCAGGGAAAATACGATGCAGAGCAGCTTTGTCGGGAATCTGGACTTGATGTGGTTCTGCCTCGTTGTTTTTCCTTTGTAGGCCCCTACTTGAACCTAGACATCCATTTTGCGATCGGCAATTTCATTCGCAACGGATTGGATAAAGAGGCCATTATTATCAAAGGCGATGGACGCCCCTTCCGTTCCTATTTATATGCTGCAGATCTGATGGTTTGGTTGTGGACGATACTCCTACGGGGCAAAAACGGTGTACCATATAATGTTGGTTCACCGGAAGCGCTTTCGATTGAGAAACTCGCCCATACCGTAGCAGAATGTTTCGACTCAACCATAGAGGTCAAAACCCTTGGTATTTCGGACAACAGCCCTGCTTCACGCTATATACCAGACGCCACCATGGCAAAAACCGAACTCGGACTAGAAGTCCTTACTCCATTAAAAGATGCAATAAAAAAGTCAATTAAATACATATCATCCAATATAAATTATGCTCATTAGCGCAAAGATGCCAAATAAATTTCAAGACCAGTTCATCCCTTCCATCATCAAATAATAAATTTTTTATTGCTAATTTTGTATTGTTGTACAACATTCTACAAAATCTGGCTACTCTTGTGAGTTGACCTGATTTGCTTCTCCGAGGATGCCTTAACTTACGATTAGGGCATTTGTCCG
>DLIO01000078.1 GCA_002483765.1 Lentisphaeria bacterium UBA7640
ACACAAAATGCAGAAGAGCCATAAAATAGTTTTTAACTTTGCGCGCGAATGAATTTAGAACCATAACCTTGACGCAAATACATTCCATTCATCTTCAAAAATCAAAAAAAGCTACAAAAGCATTTGACAATTCATAAATAAATGTTATAGTTATTAGCATGTTGAGTAAATATAACTTTAAAAGATAATTTAATGAAAGAACAGAAGTATCAAAAATTTTCAGAGATTTGTAAAAAAAATGGATTAAAATGCACTTCGCAACGATTTGCGGTTTACGATTTTATCGCTGACAATCTCACTCATCCAGATGTTAATTCAGTATGGAGCCAGGTTAAAAAAAATTCTCCCGCTATTACTCGCGAGAGCGTTTACCGCATTCTGAATGAGTTTGTTAGCGTTGGTATTATATATCGCTTAGATCATGTCACCAGTGCCTGCTATGACAGCCAAACTGGCCCGCACGGTCATTTTATTTGTGAAACTTGCGGAGAAATCACCGATTTCGCCATGCCTTCCGAAGTGACGTTGCCGATTGATAGCGTCAACGGAAAGGTTCGCCATATTGAATTACGAATCACAGGGATTTGTGATAAATGTAACCAAGTCAAGACTCTAAACAACAAGGGAGAAAATCATGACTAGATCGATTACCAAACTCAACCTCCAGTACGCCCATCGTTTTTTGGGTTATGAAGGAGAAGCCCAGTATCTTCACGGACATACTGGTGGCTTGACCATTGAAGTCGGAGGCAACATTGATGTACGCACTGGATTCGTTCATCCATGTAACAGTATCAAAAAGACTGCTTGGGATGTTTTGAAAAACTTCGACCACGCGCTGATTTTGCAGAAAGAAGATCCGTTGCTTCCAGGCGTTTTTGACGCTTATGAAAAACAGGGGATTCGTAACGGCGCGCCGACGAATACGATGCTCGGTTTACCGATTGACAACGCATTAGCCAAAGCATATCCAGAATGCCGTTTGGTGGTGGTCACCAAGGTCGCAACTTGCGAGAATTTGCTTGAGGTGTTTTATTCGCTCTTGAAGGATAAACTCAATATTAAAAAAATGACGTTTACATCCGGCGATAATTGCGCTTCAATGAAATTCTAACCGTTTTTGTCAGAAAATATTTTGACATAGAGCCGTCTGCCAAGACGGCTCTTTTTTATTTGAGCTTATCGTTAACCATTTGCCATCACAAAAAATGATATAAAATAGTTTTTAACTTAGCGCGCGCATAATGCGCGCGCGAAGTTAAAGTAGGAAGTTATATAGTATAACGTTGTCTCGTAGATTGATTTTTTTTGCCTTAGAGCTTTATATTTTCCGATTGTCGTGATATAATAGCTTTGTATAAAGTCACACGTCAGGATTACATAAATTACAGGAGTTTTGCAAATGAATAATCAGCAATGGATTGAACGGAATCGGCGCTACACTATGGTTTGTCCGAAAAGTGGTTTTACTTTCAGTGCCGCTGGCATGAAGTTTGAACAGAATCAACTTGACGCTTTAAAAGATAAATTCGCCGCCGCACATATTGAAATGAAGAAAATTGTAGCTGGAGAAATTAAGAATCCAGACGAACAACGTCAAGTTACTCATTTTTCAGATCGTCTAGAGTATCGCTCATCTGTGTTATTTAATGAGGTCGAACAGTTCGCCGAAGCGCTGCGTTCTGGGAAGATTTTGGGAATGACTGGCAAAAAAATTGATGCCGCTATTATCAACGGTATTGGTGGCTCTGCGCTTGGGCCTCAATTGATGAATTATGCCATTAATGGCCCATATTGGAATGAACTATCTGGCGCACAACGCCGCGATTTTTTGAAAATATATTTTTTAGACAACACTGATCCTGCTGGCTTTGCTGATGTTACTCAAGTCATTGATCCTGAAACTACTTTGGTGGTCAACATCTCCAAATCTGGAGGAACTCAAGAAACAAAAAATAACGCTATCGCGCTACAAAATTTTTATAAAGCTAAAAAGATAGATTATTCTCAACACTTCACGGCTATTACAATGAGCGGCAGCACTTTAGATCAACAAGCCCGTTCCGAAAAATGGTTGAAGGTTTTTGAGATGGCGGAATCCATCGGTGGACGCACCAGCGAAACTAGCGTTGTCGGACATTTGCCGGCGGCGTTGGCAGGCATCGATTTCGCAGCATTTTTAGACGGGGCGTGCACAATGGATAATTGGACACGCTTGCCAAGGATTGAAAAAAATCCGGCATATTTAATGTCTGCAATGTGGTATATTGCCGGTAACGGTCGCGGCGATCGCAACGCTGTGATTGTGCCATATTCAGATCGATTATTGCTGCTATCGCGTTATTTTCAACAGTTGATCATGGAAAGCCTTGGCAAAGAGTTAGATCTGGATGGCAAAGTGGTTCATCAAGGTTTAAATGTCTTTGGCAATAAAGGCGGCACCGACGCTCACGCTTTTATTCAACAACTGAATGACGGCCGCGATGATTTCTTCGTAACCTTTATTGAAGTGCTGAAAAATGCCATGTCATTGCCAATAAATAAAGATATGGAGATGGGCGATTATCTTCACGGTTTCCGCGAAGGATTATCGGCTGCTTTGCGTTCTAAAGGACGCCAAGCTATGCAAATTACGATCAGCGAAATCAGCCCGTTCAATTTAGGAATGATCATCGCGCTTTATGAACGTGCGGTCGCGGTCTATGCAGAATTGATCCATGTTAACGCATTCCATCAACCAGGAGTACAAGCGTATAAACTCGCTGCCGGCAACATTTTAGAATTACGTGCACATGTGATGGCCGGTTTAGAAAACTTGGACTTTGGTGGCAGTGCGGCTGAAATCGCGCAGAAACTTGGAGTTCCTGAGTCTAAGATCGAAATCGGTTCATTATTGGATAAAGCCGCCGCTAATAATCATTCCGTAAAGCGTGAGTGGAATAGTACAAATAAAAATTGGGTTTATACAACAGCCGATTAAATATGAAAATTATTATTGCAACGGATTCGTTTAAAGGAGCATTACGTAGTTCTGAAGTTTGTGCAGCGATCATGCGCGGTCTATGTCGTGCTTTGCCAGATGCTGAATTGATCGCAGTGCCGATGGCCGATGGTGGTGAAGGTACAGTTCACGCGGTTATCCAAGCCACTGGCGGGATTCTGCGCCAAGCTGAAGTTCGCGATCCGTTGATGAAGCGAGTGAACGCAGAATATGGTTTAACACCCGAACCGCGCTGTTGTGCCGTATTCGAAATGGCCGCAGCTAGTGGCATCGAACTTCTGTTGCCTAATCAACTTAATCCATTAAAAACAACGACTTTTGGGACTGGCCAAATGTTGCTCAAGATGCTGGACGATGGTGCAGAAGAGATTTTGCTGGGTATCGGCGGCAGTGCAACGGTTGACGGCGGAGCTGGCATGATGCAAGCTCTTGGAGCACAGTTACTGGATGAGTTCGGTAATATTTTACCTGACGGCGTTGGTGGAGGAGATTTGTGTCGTATTGCCAAAATTGATCTATCGGGACTAGATTCGCGACTTCGACGGTGTCATTTTAATGTTGCTTGTGATGTCAACGTGCCGTTGCTCGGCCCAACCGGCGCTGCGCGAATGTTCGGACCACAAAAGGGTGCAACTCCGGCGATGGTTGAAACTCTGGAACGTAAT
The DNA here is from genome assembly GCA_002483765.1 of Lentisphaeria bacterium UBA7640. Lineage (GTDB taxonomy): Bacteria > Verrucomicrobiota > Lentisphaeria > Victivallales > Victivallaceae > UBA7640. Next base: position 3,667 of record DLIO01000078.1, read on the forward strand.
TTAGCGCATTGGGCTGAAATTACTGGCGAGAGTTGTTCTACCCCGGGCGATGGTGCTGCTGGCGGATTGGGTTTTGCACTAAGAGCTTTGTTAAATGCTCAAATCTCATCTGGCGCTGAACTGGTTATTGAAATCACTGATTTAGTAAAGAAAATGGATGGCGCAGATTTGGTTATTACTGGCGAAGGGTGTTCTGACGAACAAACTTCCACGGGCAAGCTTTGCGCCACGGTGGCTATGGCTGCGCGAAATATAAATATTCCAACAATCTTGCTTTCTGGTGCGTTAAAAGGTGATTTTTCTGATATCTTTCTTGCTGCGTGGAGTATCGCGAGGGGACCTTGCAAACTTGATGAAGCAATCCAAAACACAGCGGTAAACCTCGAAATGGCGGCAACTAACATTGGCAATATGATGAAATTATAAACCATCCACAACCGGCAAATGATATATTCTAGATTTTTTTAAAACATAAATTTATTTTAAAATGCTTGAAGAATCTTTCGCGATATGGTAATATATGACTGATGGTTTTGAATAAACGAATAGATGGTAGTGGAAGTTATGAGTAGACGAAGACATCTTGGAACTGTATACGAAAGTTATCCCGCGAAAGACTTTCAGTCAAAAATTGTTGTATTCATTTTTAAATTGGTTACGATGGCCGTTTCCTGTTTGATTTGGGCTGGTATTTTTTACATGAGTTTAGCAATTGTTAATTTTTTGCGGGTCAATTTGCTGGAAAAAGAGGAGATGTCGCTTCGGGCATTGTTTGAGTCGGACGGAGGACAATGGACATTCTGGGGAATGAGCATTTTAATCTGTGTTTATATCTTGCTTAGTAAAATCGGTTCTCGTAAAAAAAGTGATAGGTCTAAAGAGGTTCGCTCTAAAAGTATTTATGAAATTAATCAGCAATAAATTTATTATCCTTACAGTTTTTTTGAGTGTGTTTGTTTTAGGCGCTGGATGCCGCCACCACGAACAGGGCTTAATGCTGGTGGAAAAAACTAGTTTCAACAAGGTTCCAGAATACAATCTCAAACTAATTATCCCTTTATCGCAACGGAAGTTACAGGTCGGAGCGAAGACGGAAATAACCTTGTCCTTGATGAACTATGGTGACAAAGGGATTATGCTCGAAGATTGGAGATTGCGCGAACACGAAAACATTCGCCTCTATTATCGTGCTTACGAACCTAGTCTTGATAAATTTAATGTAACGGAACCGGGTTGGATACGTGTTGAACCAAAGTCAAAACTTCCAGTTCGTTATAACACCCAAACCATTGCTCCTGGGAATTTCTTTTCTATTAGTACAAATTTCCCATTTTCAGAGCAGAGCGGTAAATACTGGGTTGTGGCTGAGTTGACCTTGACTAGTGTTGATGTTCGTAGCGAAGCTGCAATCATAGAAATAGAATAACCAAATAACCAAATAACCAAATAACCAAATAACCAAATAACCAAAGGTAGGTGCCACGATGAGAAAAATTATGATGTTGTGTACAATGGCGATAATCGCAACTTTTGTCTCCGGTTGCGTTGGAACGAAAGTCGCAGAATTCAAGCTTAAACATTTTGAAGAAGATGAGAAAGACCAAATTGAAGCAATCGGTCGCCAATATGGAGAGAGCTTATTTGAAGCAATTAAGACCCGCGACTATGAGCTGTTCGGTAAATACTTAACGCCTGAGGCCAAAGAAGCCATGAGCTTGAAACTGTTCAACGAAAGTTGTGAAAAACTGGTCAAACAGAATGGTGACATTGGCGAAGCGACATATCTTGGCAATATGAGTCCCAATACTTTGATGCGCAATTTCTTGTGGAAAGTTGAATTTAAAAAACCGGTATCACAACCAGACTCTCCCAGCACATTGTTAATCTATGACCGTTTGTTTAATGTCTCCTTTGTCAAAATCGGGGAAGAATATCAGATTATCGGATTCCATTTAATGTGAATCTAATGAAATGCGATAAAGATGAAAAAAATAACTGAAAAGCAAAAGAATATCCTCGATTTTATCGAGGATTTTCTAGAGCGTGAAACTATGGCCCCGACCGTGCATGAAATAGCAGAACATTTCAGCATTGAAGCGTCAACAGTTTTTGCGCATTTGCGTTCGCTTCAGCAAAAAAAACAGCTAGCCCGTAGTTCAAAAACACGCGGTACTGTGCAGACAAAACCACGACGTAAAAGCCATTTGCTCTCATTCGCTTTGCCGATCCCACTATTGGGAAGGATTAATGCTGGATTGCCCTGTGCAAGCAATGAATTTAAAGAGGGAGAAATTTACGTCGATCCTGAATTGCTTGAACGGAAAGGCGCTAAAAACGCTTTTGCGTTGCGGATTCAGGGCGATAGTATGCGTGATCTTGGAATTTACGATGCTGATATTGTTATTGTCAAACAGATTAATGCTGCAGACGTTAAGGATAGCGATATTGTAGTGGCATTAGTGGACAACGAAAACACTGTAAAATCGTATTTTAGCGCTCCTGGCAATCAACTTGAATTGCGTCCCGCTAACGCTTCGTTTCAGTCACAATTTTATCCCGCTTGCGAAGTGGTTATTCAAGGCAAAGTGATCGGCCTTCATCGCGAATACTAAATAATTGTTGCAAATAACGGTGTTTTAAATATTGGTAATTTACAAAAAAAAAGCCGCATCAGTTTATTGATGCGGCGTTTACCAGACACTGGTTTTATTTCGATCTTTTTTTACCGAAAATATCATCCCAATTTTCACGGTATCGTTTTTCATCGCCGGGGCGACGCTTGCTTCCTTTTCCATTCATTTTACTAATAATCCCTGTTTAATTTGAAGTTAATATTAAAAATGAACGCCAAATATACCGCTATAATTCAAGAAGTCAAGTCATTTTTGTGGGAGGAATTCGACTTTGCCAGAGAGTCAATTGAAAAAGTAAATG
>DLIO01000013.1 GCA_002483765.1 Lentisphaeria bacterium UBA7640
AAATGCAGAAGAACCCATTATTTATAAACCAAAGTGACGCCGTCACGGCCAGCGATATTCATATCTTCTCCGTAAATAATTTCACGAACCATCTTGCATTTTTTGAGATGTTCGCGAACAGCGTTTTTCAGCGCGCCAGAACCACGCCCATGAACAACTCGGATGCTACGAATACGCGAACTGAAGAGGGGATTGTTTAGTCGACGCAACGCTTCTTCCACTGTCATACCGTGCAGGTCAACGGTGATTTCACATGATGATTGTTCACGCATTTTGCATTAATCCATTTTTCAGAGGATAGCAACTGCAAAAAAGAAACTGTAGAGGATTATTAATTAAACGTATCGACATGGTCTTAAATGACTCGTTCAACCGTTATTTCAGGATCAATCTCTTCGCGCAAAATACGTTCCAAGCCACTTTTGATCGTTGTCATTGCATGTGGGCAGGCGCCACATGCGCCTTTCAAACGTAATTTGACCGTTTTATCTTTGAGTTCTACAATTTCTAAATCGCCGCCGTCAGTCTGAAGGTGAACGCGTAACTCATTAAGTTTAATTTTGATTTGTTCGTGAATCTTTTCCATTTAAAAAATCTCCTATTGATGTGTTTAAAGATGAAATATACAATCTTTTGGCCAGTAATGCCAATAATAGATAATATTTGATAGTTTTTATCTTTTTAGCCCTTGACATTGTTTGGGAATGCTGTACAATGATAACGTTGTCATTTTGTGAAGTTCGAAATATTATGGAAACGAATTAAATGAAAAACCGTCAAACATTGAAACATATTGCGGAGAAGAGCGGAATGTCACTGTCGTCAGTGTCGCGTTCTCTCGATCCAGCCCGCAGCCATTTGGTGCGCCCGGCAACGCGTGAAAAAATTTTAAAATGTGCTAAAGATATTAATTTTACGGTCAATTTATCAGCGCGCCGTTTGAGGCGAAACCAAACCGAAGTTATCACAGTAGTAGTTTATCAAAATTCTTTTAAACCTAAAATGTCTAGTACAGAATTTATCAGTCCGAGCACTGGGCATGACAATATTCAAAAACTATCAATGGCAATAAAATCCAGAAATTACGACATGAAGTTGGAGTTTTTACCAGAAGGGCAACGTTTACCAGATACAATTTTTGATCGTAACCGCACTGATGGTATTATTTTTGTAAATTATTACGGGACCGCTTACATAGATATTCTAGAGAAGACCCGACTGCCAAATATTTATATGAGCAATTTCATTGACACCACGCGCACTGATGTAGCGCTGGTCGGACTGGATCGTGAACCGGGTTACCGACAGGCTCTCGAACATCAGATAAATTCCGACGGCAAAAGTTTTGCATGGGTAACGCCTCCAGCCCAGTTTGCATCAGACATTAATACGAAGGTCATCAATAAATTATTTCGCGAATACGGAATTTATAATGAAGCGATATTTTTTGATAATGTGCGCAGTTATTACGATATTCAGCGTTTAATTGATGATTTTGAAAAAAATCCTTTTGATACGACATTCTGTCGGAATGATGTGATTGCGGACTGGGTTGTACGTGAATTGCGGTCGCGTGGTATAAGAGTTCCAGAAGATGTAGCGGTAATTGGTTATGATAATGACCCCGCTTACCACGGCGAAGGAACTATCAATGTAGCAACTATAGACGCTCCAGCCGGCTTGATGATGAAAATAGCAGGAGAAAAGCTATTTAAAATGATTGATGAAAACGAAGTATCTAAACGGTTACCACAAGTAACTCTAGAGACTGTTTTTATAAGTGGCGATACCGAAAGAAAAATTCCAACAAAAAATCTTAATTTAAAAATGGAGACCTAAATGAATCAGCAACTAATTCAAAAAAATTTGATTAACGCAAACATGCTTCGTTCTTGGAGGTGGCAGATTTTTGCCCCTAAGTTATTACGTAAGACAAAATTATTTTTTGTAATATTAGGTCTGATGTTTGCCAGCTGGAGTAAGGCTAATACTACCGAAAACTATTTACGTAATGGGGATTTTGAGCAAGAATTGACCCATTGGGGCGTCTGGGGCTTGCATCCTACGACTGTTAACCAAGTTAAAAACGAAGCCGTTTCTGGAGAAAAATCGGTATTGTTTTCCGGTAGATCTGACGCGAAAATGATCGGTCTGGAACAAAAACAACTGCCATTAAAGTCCGGCAAGACTTATTCGATTTCATTACAACTAAAAACTGCAAAAAAATTGTCCGATAAAGTACGTATCCTCGTCGGCATTTTAGAACGCGATAAACGTGGTAAGGTCCAACATCAGGGTTATCAATCGCTGCGTTTACCTGAAAACAATAAATGGACTAAATCCATCAGCGACTTTACAACTTCTGATGCGCCTTGCGAATATTATCAGATTGTGTTTCGTATCGATAATCTGCAAGATGGTGAAATGCTTTGGCTTGACAATTGTGAACTGACTGAACTTAATCCTAATGCCATTCTTGAACGTAGCTCAAGTAAAATTGAGGCTGCTACCACTCTGTTGAAAAAATGGCAAAATGAAAGCAGCAGTTACCAACGGCGTTCAGAGCGTACTGCGGTCTTTGCCAGAGCCCAACTAAAATATGGTTTGGAACGAAATGATTACCTTCATAAATGGATTGATCGCCCGTTGCTGGTTAATCCGGGGCTTACACCAGACAATAAATTTGTCAACGAAGCTGCTTATAAAATAATGCGCGATGTGCTCAAAAAATATCGAATGGATGGCTTTGCTTTTTTCCCGGAAACAACGGGCAGAGATGAATTATACCAACATGCCCGACAACCCGGGCATGAAATGACGATTCTAACTGAATTGATTTATAACGGTTCCCGCGATTTTAGCAAAAAACTTGAACTAGCACGGATCGCTCTAGAAAATCCTCAATCGATGAGGCTAGACGGTAAAGTGGTTTTTACTTCGTACCCTGCATCGGACGACTTGGAGTTTTGGGGCGACTTCAAAAAAGCTCTGATTGATAATCTCGGGGATCATTTCATAGTTATGCCTTACTTCAAATTCTTTCCGGAAAAATTTCGTAAAACTGGTATCGATGACACGTTCAGCAGTGATGACCTAGAACTCCTACATGCACGGGTACGCGAATGGCTGAGAGTTACGGATGGCTATTATCACAATACGCCAGGATTGAAGAATCGTCGATATTATGCGCCAATAGATCGTGAAGTTATCGTGCCGATAATTCACTCAGTGTTACTGGAACCAGAATTCAAGAAAAAGTACCTCGCGTGGGGTGTCAAAGTGGGTCATGAAAATTATGAACTACTCGGTTATAGCATGGATCAGGCGGGTACTGGTATGCTGCGTGGAACAATGGAAACCGCGATAATGGCGAAACCAGACATCATCAATTGTGTTGAATGGGACGAACAAAACGAGAACACTAGTTTTCGTCCAACTCTTTACAATTCGTGGTCAACTATGCGGATAATGCGCTATTTCAACACGGTCTTGAACGGTAAATCTGAAAACCTACCTAATGATCGCATGGACATTCCCAATGTTATTTTGAGTTATCGAAAGATCTTAGTGGCTGGCCAAATATTGGAACTGGAACTGTTGAACGTGCCCGACAATAACTCTGGATCAGAGGTTAATCAAGTTCAGTTGCTATTGCGCGATATTGCTGGAAAAGAAGTTAAACGTTTTCCATGGCAAAAGCTACAACAAAACAAACTGGAGGCCGTGACCATTGAAGTCCCAGTCGAAGATATTGTCAAATATCAGACACTGGTACCAGAATTGATTGTTAAGACGAATAACGGTAAAGAACAGGTTTTCCATGAAGGCTTCCAGCCAGTTGAGTTGCGCTCTAGCTGGAATCATGATTACAAATGGGTAAAACATCCATTGCGAGACATGTTAACTCCGGTCAAAGCTGAACTAAAAATTGTTGGAACTATTCCAGACAACCGTCTACGCTTACAAGGAAAAATAGAATCTCCAGAATTATTGAACAGCGTTGAAATAATGGATAGTGGCGACGTAGCTTATTCTCATCATCGCAATGTATTGTTCCGGGAAAATAGTGAGCAATATGTAATAAATCTCAATTTGCAGGCCAAAGTGCCCGACGCAAGCAGCAAACCAGTGGTTTTGAATGGTCGGATCGCATTTCAAAATATTACACCTTCGCATCATCTAGAAGTTCCATCACAGGTGAAATATGCCGACAATGCGTGGCTGTTCAATAACGTCACAGTAAGTCACCGAATAAGTCAACTCTATGCAGTAATTCCTCGAAAAATTCCGGAGGCTAGCACCATTATTATTGATTTGCCCGGATATTGTCAAGCAGAATTGCCGATTGCTGAACTTCTTAAAAAAGGAGTAATAGGTTATCCTGGACCTGCAGGATTCAATCTCGTCGCCAAACGCTTCAATTCGGAGATCAAACTTCCAAATCATTGGAGACAGAAAACGGCAGAATTTGAGGTTGTTATTACACCAATAAGCCAGAATTCAGTTTTACATCTGCAGGCAGTTGGGGAGAGCGGTAAAGTTTACCGTGGCAAGCCAATTAGCTTATATCAGCCATCAGGCAAACAAAACGATTTAACTGTCTATTCTGTGAAACATAAACGACCCGTCACCTTTGCAATCGACCGAGCTTTAATTACTGATTTCGACTATAATTTTGTCCCCACTCACGGCTCGGTACTGAGCACTGCCGGAGGCGTCCTCGCTTCCTACGGCATATGTGGGGGATATCTACCGCAAGTCAGTGGACGCGGCAGTGGCGAAAGCCTATACGGCAATGCTGGCCCGAGAACGCCAGGAAACCAGAACCGTTATCCAAACTGGCAACAGGAACCGGATGGCAGTTGGAGTCTAGACTTCCAGAAATCTTATGTCAGCTTACCGATGGCATTGGTACCGCCTTTTGGTCCCTACGAAATTACCATGGATGTTTGGCCGCGCGACAGTTCAGGAACACAGACTTTGCTCGGCTGTGACTTTACTGGTTTTATGCTATTATTGAAAAACGGCGTACCGACTGTCAGTATATATTTAGACAATAATTATGAGACAAATCTTCCTGCGTTGGCAACCGCGACTGGCCCCACTCTGAGTCCAGATTGCTGGAACCAAATCAAAGTCCGCTTCGACCAGCGTGAACTTAGCGTCGAAGTAAACGGAAAATTAGGAACCAAAATAAAAGCTTCCGGCTTCCAGCGTTATCCTAAAGTTTTCGGTCTCGGAGTTGATCAAAGACGTGGTAATTATTTCAATGGAAAAATTCGTTCTTTAAAAGTAAAACATGAAAACCATGTAACCAAATAGGAGATGTACAAATGAAAGAAACAAGAGAAAATCAGGTTCGGAAAAACTTCGCAAACGGTCTGAATTATGAGATAAAACCGATGCGATTTATTCGATGTAAGTCGTTGACTATCAACGGGTTCACTTTAATTGAACTCCTCGTAACGATTGCGATAATTGCGATACTAGCCTCGATGTTGTTGCCAGCATTAAATCAAGTGCGTAGCAAGGGGCGTGCAATCTTTTGCGTTAACCAGCAAAAGCAGATCGGCACCGCTTTCGCTTTCTATTTCGATGATTCCAAAGACTATCTACCACATTTTAGCAACTCGTCAGGCTATTGGAACAATACATTAATTGTTCCCAAATACGTTCCTGCAAAAGTATTCTCTTGTCCTGAGCTAGTTGTGAAGGGTGGCGAAACAATGTCCCCGACTTATTATGATGGTGCGATCGAGTATGGTGTTGGTAAAGGATTGCTATATCCTGCATTCGGTTATAATTATATGCGGGCAGGCAGTAGGTTGGGCGCAGTAGGTGGTCAGGTTGGACAGGAAATGCACGTTAAACTTACTGACTTACGCTATCCTTCTAAAATATTTCTTACTATGGACGCTACTAACCAAGCAAAAACGGCTGGTATGTATAGAGTAAGGCCTAATTACTCTTCATCGGCTTCGGTTGGGGATTTATCAGAGCGCCATTCTCAGAATGTGAATATGCTTTTTGGCGACGGAAGGGTCGCTTCTTTTAAGATTTTTCAACCGCGTAATGAATGGGGCACGCAACTCACTAGATTGCTTGGACCTGCATTTGCTCATGGCAATTGACCGAGTTAGCTCTTGGGCATTTGGTGAGTAATTATGCTTGCTGAAAAATTAGTATCAAATTAATTAAATCTCAATTAACATAAATAATGAGGATGTTTTAATGTTAAATGGTACAGCACAAAAAATAGAAATTGGAGGGACTAATTCGGTCAGCCCGAGTTACGTCCATTTTTTACCGAAAACAAATTTTTTTCGGGATTTCCCAATTAACAGTCGTCCGCTATATATCAATTCAAGGATAGCGGGTTCCAGTAGCGTGGAGAAAATTGTTTCCGCATTTAATCAATCTGGGCACAAAATAACCACAGAACCAGAACACGCTTGCATCACGCTCGCGACAGTCGACGAATCACCTTTCTTTCGTTCAGCTTATGCTGGATTGCCAAAAGATTTTTGGCAACTTGCTCCGGCCTCTTTTGTGGTTTTGCTGCCACATCCCGAACATCCGGTGATTTGGATTGGTGGAGATTCTGATGTCGGACTTAACAATGCAGTTGAGTTTTGCGCTGAAATCATACCACTTTTGAAGAAACAATATCTCGTTGCTGGTGATTTTCATACCCATAGTCGAGTCTCCGATGGCTGGGGGGAACCGGAGGAAATTGCAGCTTTGGCAGTCGCTGCCAATCTCGATGTTATCGCGCTGACTGACCATAACAGCGATGACGGTTATTCGCGAATGTTACAAGGTGCAAAAGGGATTGAAAATCTATTGATGCTCAAAGGGATGGAACTGACTGATTCATGCGAAAATCATGTTCTAGCCATTGGTGATGCCACCGGACTTCCGAGAAAAACACCGGATGAGATTATTGCAGCAGCCCAAGCCGGAAAAGTAATTATCGCTCAAGCTCATGCCACTAGCACTGAATACTTTAAGGAGTTAAAAGAACCTTATTATATCGGGACTGAGGCTTTTAATTATCTCTCTAGCGCCCCGGAAACCGCTAGAAGATATCTGCGCGATTGTTTCAAAAAAGGTAAACGCGTATTAGTACTGGGCAATTCCGATACTCACATGACCGCAGATATCGGCAAAGCGAGGACTTATTTGTTCATTGATCAATTCACTGAAGATGCAGTCATCGCTGAATTGCGTGAAGGGCGGACTTGTGCTTTTCAGAACGGAATGGTCGTCGGCGAACCGAGCCTTGAACGTCTGATTTGGTTGTTACATAATAATTCCGATCTGCTCGAAGGCAAACTGATGCCTGATCGCGATATCTGGCAGACCCCGCTTGAAAGTAAATCAGCTTCGGCGCTTCATGAAGTTATTGCGACCCTTCAAATAGTTGAGAGCAGGCAGGAAAACCGACGCCAAATCTATTGCCCGACCACTAAAGGTTGCGACTGTTCTGAACAGTATTTCAAACTGCCAAAAATTCAAAAAAACAACAAATTAGTGAGTGGCCGAGCAGAAAATGTAATCATGGAAATTAATGGCATTCGCAAGTTGTTATTACTGCAAACTGGAGAATCGGTAAATATTAGCCAATTCGTAATTGACGGGAACAATATTCTCAGTTTTGACGCACTGCCCAAAACTCCAGAACAGCCACGTCTTTGTCTTGGCCGCGAGTTGTTGGATTGGGAAATGCAACGTAGTCCAGAAGCAGAGTTTATCGGGATTGAACCCGCATCTAATCTCCAGATACAAAACTTAGCGCCCAAGGGGGGATTTCCCGGTGAATTGATTTTCCGGCTGAAGGTTGAGAATCCAGAACATTGCGACCGATTGTTTTTTGAAAGCATTGATGGAAATATTGACCTGTTGGTTAACGGAGAATTGTTGACCAAACGTTTTGGAACGCACTGGGAGGAACGGTTTGAGGTCACCATTCCATCTGAATTGTCAAAACAGCGAAAACTGGAAATAATTATAAAGATGAACAAACAGGTTGGCCTGTCCGGTATTTCTAACCGAGTTTTCCTTGGCAAATCCATCTCACTGAGTGCTGGACAGAAATTGGAATTCACTCCGGGGACTCTCAGCGATTTGACCGCGTTGCGTTGGTGCGAACAACGCACCCGAGGTTTTTTGCTTGACGACAACTACAAAATTATTGATTCTTTTTTCAATAACGGTTTACCGATGGCGATACCAATAAATGCAACGCACTTGATGTTAAGCTCATTCCAACCCCACGCCAACCCGTTCATAATCAAATAAACAATTACTTAGTTCCACTGTTGGCCCATTGTATAGCGACCATAATATTGACGCTCTTAACTTCGCGCGCGCATAATGCGCGCGCGAAGTTTAAAGCGCCATAAATGTTGGATTCAGGAATTAAGGCGTGGATCTAGGAAGTCGCGTAATGCGTCACCAAGCATGTTCAGCGCGAGCACGAGAAAAAACATAAATATTGAGGCCGCACCCACTTCCCACCAGATGCCACGCCAAAGTCTTTCCTGACCATCAGCGATCATAACTCCCCAGCTTGGGGCTTGTTGTACTCCAAGACCCAAATAACTGACAATTACTTCGGTCATTACTGCGCTGGCAAAACGGATAGAGAAAAATATTATCACCAAATGAAATAAGTTTGGCAAAATGTGGCGAATAATAATCCAGCGACGGCGCATGCCACTGACTCGCGCGGCTTGGACATATCCAGTTTCTCGCAGTTTAAAGGTTTCAGCTCGAACCATTTGGCATAAACTGACCCAGCCGGTAATCCCAATACCGAGATAGACCGCCATCATTCCAGGTTCCGTATTAAAAGCACTACAAACTACATTAAACGCGTCATTCAACGGTGCGCATAAAAAACTCTTCGACACCAATAGCGCGAAGGTAAGAATAAATAAAAGCGAGGGCATTGCCGCAAAAATACTGTAAACCAACACGGTAAAATCGTCAATCCAACCGCCAAAGTAACCGCCCAAAACACCGAGCGTTACTCCGATAAACACGGCCAGTCCCGATGCTAACATTCCAACTTTAACTGCGGTCGCGGTTCCAGCTACTGCCCGCCAAAATACATCGCGTCCGATATAGTCAGTTCCCAGCCAGTGGTTAAGACAAGGAGGTTGAAAGCGTTGTTCAATGTTACCGCGTTCGTAAATCGGGACGATTTGGTGTTTTTCGCAATAAACGGCGTATCCTTCAATAACGATGGCGGTGAGAACATATATAAAAACAGTTACGAGACAAAGCAAATTAAGTTTGTTTTGGGTGAATTTACGGAAACTCTTGCCCAATGAAAAAAAACGCTTTTTATGATCGTCCATCAAATTTTCATCTTCCCGCGGATTTAGAAATTCTGGTGAGACTAACTTGGAGCAGTGCAATCTCCACTGGAGTTACTCCATCAATACGGCTCGCTTGCGCCAAGGTGGTTGGGCGAACTTTGTTTAGTTTTGCCTTAGATTCGTTGCACAATCCACTCAACGAATTATAATCAAAATCAGCCGATATTTTCCAGTTTTCTAACTTCTGTAGTTTGCCGATTGATTGCTCTTCGCGTTCCAAATACCCTTCATAGTGTGCCAAGATAGCCAATTGTCGAATAATTTTTCGTCCATTGCGGGTTTTTAAGTCGAGGTTCATCCCATCTATCGAACAGGGCAGGGGAGTGTTTTCGTAATAAATTCCACGCAGCGATTTTAGTTGTGCAAAAATAGTTTTTCCTTGACATTTAACGCTTTTGCTAAGAGCAATGGCGTCGTTCAGCTGTGTATTATATTCTACATAACTACGATATTTATCGAGCGGCAACAGGTTTAATTCTTTTGCCAGTTCGCACAACCTTAGGTCTGCATTATCCTGACGTAGACGTAGCCGATATTCTGAACGGCTAGTAAAGAGGCGATAAGGTTCAATAATATCTTTGGTAACCAAATCATCAACCATTACTCCAAGATAACTCAATTCGCGCGGGATCACCACTGGTTCCAAACCTGCAGCCGTTCGTGCAGCGTTTAAGCCCGCCAGCAACCCCTGACCGCCAGCTTCTTCGTAACCGCTGGTGCCATTGATTTGTCCTGCTGGAAAGACATTGCGCCAACGTTTTAATGCCAGAGTTCGTTCAATCTGGTCAGGGAATATGAAATCATATTCAATAGCGTATGCATAGCGTGAAATAACTGATTTTTCCAATCCGGGAATAGTTTTTAACATCTTATTTTGTATTTCCGGCGGCAAACTGGTGGAAATTCCATTGATATAGTATTCACCAGTAAATTCGCCTTCCGGTTCCAAGTACAATAAATGTTTTTCATGATGAGGAAAACGCATAACCTTATCTTCAAAAGATGGACAATAACGTGCACCAATGCCTTGAATTTTGCCTTGAAAAAGCGGGGCGAGATGAATGTTCGCTTTCGCCAATTCGGCAGTCTCGTTGGTGGAATAAACCATGTAGCATGGCATTTCGCGATGAATAGTGCGCGGCAGGGCAGGGGGGAGTTCAAAATGACTAAAACCTTCATCTTCAGCTTCTGCACTTTGAGTTTTCATTTGTGAAAAATCAATAGTTTTAGCCAAAATCCGTGGCGGTGTACCAGTTTTTAAGCGACCAATTCGTAATTGGAGCTGTTCTCGTAACGCCAACGCCAATTCTTCGGAACTCGGATCGCCGGTCCTTCCTCCTGGCAAAGATGTCATCCCAAAATGCATCAAGCCAGATAAAAAAGTACCGGTAGCAATAACGACACTTTTAGCTAATATTTTCTCGCCGAGCTGGGTTTTGATTCCAGTTACGTTATCTTTGTGATCAATAATGAAACTACTGGCGATATCTTGTTTTATATCTAAATCAGGTTGTTGTTCAAGCACCATTTTCATGGCGCGCTGAAAACAAACTTTATCACACTGAGCTCGAGGCGACCAAACCGCCGGCCCTTTACTGCGATTTAACAATCTAAACTGAACTGCGGCTAAATCAGCAACCATACCTTGCGCGCCGCCCAAAGCATCGATCTCCCGGGTTAATTGCCCTTTGGCGATTCCACCAATTGCAGGATTACAGCTCAATTGGGCAATATGATCCATATTCCCAGTTAAAATCAAAGTGCTGGCCCCTTGCCTCGCAGCAGCAAGTGCGGCTTCACAACCGGCATGTCCAGCACCAATAACTATCACATCGTAAATTTTCATAAATTATTGCCTAAATTAAACCTATTAATAGAAAGCAATTTGCGCTATTTTCAACATCACTATCCCAAATAAATTATCATGAACAC
>DLIO01000087.1 GCA_002483765.1 Lentisphaeria bacterium UBA7640
ATCTCTCATGCTCATTCACAGCAGTATGTTATATGAAAAAATCGATATCATAATGCCGTCATAACAATGATACACACCGTTTCAGAGGGAGTGCGAAACATTGAAAAAATTGAGTTCTTTACTGCTATTGTTGACTTCGGCAATGGTTCTCGGTTATTTTTCATGCCAAATTTGGTGCGGTTGTGTTTTTACCGATACACTCAACTTTAATGCCCGTTTCGAACCGCTTTCTTTATATTTGGAGTTTTCTTTTATCTCAATATTTTGTGGTTTGATGCTTTTTTTGCAGAAAAAATTCCCGATAGAACCCTTAGCGTCAGCCATCGCACCGGGGATATTATTGATTCCTTTTCTCTTTTTACCATTTAATTTCTGGACTATCATTGCAGTTATCACAATTACGGCATTGTCGCTTTTTCGCTTATTGCTGGTTCTGCCGGCACCAAAATTCGTTTTTTCTCCAGATAAAAAACGATATTCGTTAATTATTTTAACGATCTTGAGTGTTGTTTTTATTTCTCAGTTAATCTATTTTTATGACCAAGCTTGGCGCCGACAATTTATGTTCTTCTTTGATTGGGGGATGTTTGTTGAGCCAGCCTTGAACACTCTGCGTGGCAACTTTATGACCGAATATTGGTTTAATCCCGGCACTTCATTTTTATCACACCACTTTATGCCTGGATTTTTTATCTGGTTTATCCCGTTAATGTGGCTTTTTCCTTATCCTCAAACAATTATGGTCATTGGCGCGTTGATATTGGGTGGCAGCGCATTATTGATCTGTTATTTTGCACGACTGCGTAAACTTCCGCCAGTGATGGCTGGGCTTTGTGGTTTGATCTATTTACTTTATCCAACCATTTCGAATTATAATTTATCGTTATTTTATGGATTTCACGTGGTATATCTTTTTATACCGGTTTTTATTTTGTTTTGCTGTTTTTACGAACGAGAGAAATGGTTCGCGGCATTTCTAATATTTGTTTTCTCATTGTCAATAAAAGAAACGGTTGGTGCATTTTGGGTCGGCTGGGGGATATGCCAATTTTTAAGCGGACACCGGAAACGTGGTATTATTTACGCATTGATTTCTGGCATCTATTTGATTTGTTGTGTTAAGTTTATTATTCCGGCATTTTCTCCATCCAATCAATATATATATCAATGCTATTTTGATTTTCTCGGCGGAAATTTATTAGAAATTGCGTTTTCACCAGTATTGCGCCCTGCAGAATTTCTCGAAGCGTTAATCGATTCAAAGAAAACATTATTGTTGATTCTAATCGCCTTTCCTTTGTTCCCAGCGATTTTTAACAAACCATTTTGGCTCGGTTGTTGTGTTGTGACTATGGTTTTCTTTTTTCTTCTCGGAACGGGTGATGTAATCAATTTATATAAACAGTACACAGTTGAAATGTCGATATTGTTTTGTCTTGCATTTGCTGCTGCAATTTCTGGAGCTTATCACAATGGTAAAATTTTTTGGACTCGTTTTCTATCATTATATCTACCAGAAATAACATCCCGCCATCTTGCATGGGCGTTGTTGGCGAGTGGACTAGTGTCTTCAATTAGTGCACATTGTTTCTTTGCCGAAACGATTTACGGCAAAAGTTCTTCCAATCTCCGTTTTGCGATGCGTTTTCCGGATCGCACACCAATCCGGGAAAAAATCATAGAACTGGTACCTTCCGGGGCGCTGATTGGGACTGATGAACGAAGTGGCGCATTGATGATTGCCAGTGGTTTACGAGTGAGCAATATTAAACATTATCCACATTGTGATTTCTATTTTTATGATCTATCTGAATCTTATAGTGGCATAAATTATGATTTTCATCAAAAATTACTTAAAGATCCAGAGTTTGGATTAGTTTGGCATTCTTCCGCATTTATTGGAAATTATTATCTGTTTCAACGTGGTGCAACGTCCGAATATCCAAATCCTTTGCGACGATTGACTGAAGATGAATGGAATGCCGCTGGGCCAGAACTGAAGTTGCCGGAGAATAATCATCTCTTTGCGGTTAAAGTAGAACCTAAAGGAACAGTCGGGAAATTACAGCTTAATCTCACAATCTGTGCTCGGGCAGTGGTGGATAAATTTTATCGAGTTACCGTATTTGTATCTGACGAACAAAACACTCAACATTTTAGGTTTTTATTTGCAAATGGTTTTGTAACTCCGGCAGATATCAAGCCGGGAGATGTTTTTCAGGTTGAATTGCCATTGCCATCGAGTTGGACAAGATTGCATAGCTTTGGCTGTAAGATAGAAAGTAAATGATTATCATAAATAAGAAGAGTTTAAGCAAGGGAGTTGATATGTTATCCAATCCAAAAGTCGTTATCGTGATTCCTTGTTACAACGAGGAGCATCGTCTGAATACTGAGGAATTTCGAGACTTTGCTGCTGAGCATCCAGAGATCAGCTTGTTGTTTGTTGATGATGGTAGTAGTGATGGAACTTGGAGTGTGTTGAGTACCCTTTGTAATCGTAATCTTCCTAATTTACAGCAGTTGCGTTTGAACTGCAATCAAGGCAAGGCCGAAGCGGTAAGGCAAGGGCTGATAGCGGCATTGAAGGATGAACCTGACTTTGTTGGATTTTGGGATGCGGATTTGGCTACGCCATTGGAACCTATCATCGATTTCGTGTCAGAAATGACCCAGCGCGAAGATTTATTAATGGTCACCGGATGTCGCTTGGTACGACTCGGAGCACGGGTGCGCCGTCGCAATCTTAGGCATTATCTCGGCAGGGTTTTTGCTACTATTGTCAGCAATCATCTTAAATTACCAGTTTATGATAGCCAATGCGGAGCTAAAGTATTGCGCGCAAAAGCCGCGGAAGTCGTTGTAGAAAAACCTTTTTCCTCAAAATGGTTTTTTGATGTGGAAATATTTAAGAGACTAATCAAGGAATACGGGCGGGACAGGGTGTCAAGCAGCGTTCTAGAATTTCCTTTGATTCAATGGCTCGAAACCCCTGGTTCAAAACTCAAACTGTCGACCGCATTCTTTCAACTATTAGTAGTTCTACGTTCCAAGCCATAAAAACATGTCTCTGAAGTTTGCCGTAAAGTAGTTTCCCGGCACAATGTTTCTGGCGAGTATCTTTCACACTGATAACATTTATGGCAAATCGTGTTATTTAAACCCTGCCAAGCATTAAGGCAATTAATGTAAACCTGAAAGTCGGGTAATACCCACACTATTCCTTTTTCATTCCAAGAAGTTCCAAAAAGAGACGATCTCGCTCGATTGTTTCCGTTGACCATCTTGCTTTGACGGTTTCTGTTTTTACCGTAGTCGTTTCAATGCAATCGAACCAGTCCATGATTTGCGCAAAGGAATGTTCTTCGAGCCATTTTTTAAGTCCTTTTTCCAGTTTCTGTCGTTTTGTACTTTTAGTCTCTTTATTCTTTCCCAGTTGCTGCTGGACTTCTTTGATTTTTTTGGTCATGAAGCAATAATAGCCAAGCCCGATAAATTGCACAAACTGTCTTCCTCGCAGGTTGTCTGGATACCAAACCCGCGGACGGCGACTGTCAAAAGTACCTTTCTGGTCAGCAAAAAGTTCCTCGATTTTTTCACGAAGACGATAGTATTCAAGCGCTGTGAACAGTTCAAGTGGCTGGTTGGAGACCAATGCAAAGTAACCAAAGTATTTCATAGCTGTTTGTACGGCATCATCATTGAAAGATACTTTCAGTTGTCCTCCACGGCCTTTACGCGTACAAACCAGATATTTGGCAATTTTCCTTTCGGCAGCTTT
>DLIO01000004.1:0-16700 GCA_002483765.1 Lentisphaeria bacterium UBA7640
TATCTGGGTAAAGATGCGAAAAATCCACAGTTTTATTTGCGAGTGCTTTGGTGAAAATGACCTGATCCAGCCATATTTCACAGGGCCCCAAAAAATTAAATTCTAGTTTGATAGTAGCAACACCTGTAGGAGCCGTGAATAGGAAGTCGGAATTGATCCAGAGATTGCCGGTTGCAGGCAGTGCACGATAGCCGTAATATCCGATATGCTTTCCTTGGGCATCTCGAGCTGTTATTCGGAAATAGAGGTGTCCAGCTTTCTGTTCTTGGGTAAGATAATAGAAACTGGCACGGTAGGTTTTTTGGGGTATTACCTTTATGATAGGAGAGGTGAGTTTAAGACGGCCCTTTTCTTCCGTCACAATTGCGTGGAAGCTTTTTTTGCCATCTCTAAAGCAAGTAGTATCCAGTTTAAACTGGTTATCCTTTTCCTTTGTTTTGACCCAGTAGGGCCACCATCCCGTCAAATTGTCCTCAAAAGATCCATTTTTCAAAAGCTGTGGAACTGGACTAGAAAATGCGGCTAATGTTGACAAAATAAGTAATGCAAGAATCATAAAAACGATGTTTTTTGTGTAAGTCATGTTTTCACCTCAAAATGTGTTTAAATCTTTCCTTTTGGCTGTAGGTCATGTGTTCAGAGTTTTTAAAATGTTAAAATCTCTGCCGTTTAAAGTATATACGATATGAAGTAGGAGAAATCATTCCCAAAATATGCAATCCACATAAGTGCCTCCATGATAAGCAAGGTCCAAATAAGTGTTCAGAATTATTGGCATGTGAAACGCTTGGACATGACCGTCCATTAGTAATAAATTAGCCATCTTGTTGTGACGATAACTGACTCGCGTGTGGGTGTCATCCCAAGGGAGGCCCCCCATTACCCTAGTGCCTTGAACATAGGCAATTTGGCTTCTGTTCCAAAAGCCATCTCCCAGAAAAAGCGTTCTAGTTGGCTTTCTAAGCCTTGATATTTTGTCTAGCAAATGGCCTGGCTCATACCAGTAAGTTTTATACCAAAATGGGGCTACGTCTATATTAATCACATAGTCTGAACGATAATTAGTACCGCTAGATCCCCACATTTCATTAAAAGTTGGACACTTGTGCAACGCATTAGGGTTTCTTTTGTCCTTCATTTCTGGGAATGTGACATCATTACGTGCTCTATCAAGATATGGAGCCAAAATATCGTTCCATTCGGTTCCATCTTCCTCCCGCGAAGGACAAGGGCGCCCGTCATGATCACTGTGATAGAAAGATGCCGCCGTTCCCCATTGTTTGAGGCGACCGGTACAATCAATGGCTCGAGCTTTTTCTCTAACTTTGTTTAGAGTTGGTAGCAACAGCGCCGCTAAAATTGCGATTATCCCGATCGAAATTAACAATTCTATCAATGTGAAAAAATTGACTATCAAGGATTTACAAACTTTTTTCTTGTTTGTCTTCCCTTTTGTTTCTAGTGTGCTATTTTGTCGAGTAGACATTATAATTCTCCAGTACTGTTTATGAGATTCTTTAAAGACGCAACGTTGCTAACGCATTTACCTGCAACTATATCTTCTTCCCTAAATCTAGCAAATAAAATATCTCCACAGCGATAGCGTTCACGATCGTAAATGATCCAAATATTACCATCCTTATCTTGGGTGCCATCAGGATAAGAAACTTCAGCGCGTTCGTCAAGCATCAAACCACCATGCCAACTTTTGCCATCATCATCGGATAAATAAGCAACTAGATTTTTCCTGGAATATTTCCCGGTTTCAGGATCTAACGCGTGATTAATTAACAGGAGTCTATTAGATTGTAAACGGCGGATAAAGAAGCGTGAATTAGGTCCACCCCACCCCGTATCTTCTCCACTGCTCCAAGTTCCCCCCCCATCACAGGAATAACTTTGTCCAATACCGTAGGAGCTACGAATTAGATTCCAAATACGGCCATCTTGTCTTTCGATAAACATATGTTCGTCGTGACGGCGTCCTGGAATGGCCACACCACCACGATGTTCAAAGGTCTTCCCTTGATCATTCGAAACTGTGAGATTAGCGCCGCTTAATGACTTAAGTTCCTCGGGAATCTTTCCTCCGCAAAGATTATCTTCCCACAATGCGGTTGGGAATATCCACTCTCCATTAGACAATATCGTGGGCTTGTTCATCATTACTCCTTCAGCAAACCGGACAGGTTCAGACCAGTGTGGAGACGCTGTTTCAGGGTTTTCCGTAAACATCCCCCACACGCCTGACTGTCCATCAAAGATGTTTCCTTCTTCTTTAGAATAGGATTGGGACCAGAAAAACCAGAGTCTTCCAAGGGGGTCAATCCAGACATTTGCGTCAAAAGCTCTCACCTTTCCAATGGGGTCTATTACCATTACTGGTTCACTCCAGTGTTTCCCACTATTCAAACTGGTTACCAGTACCACAAAATTTTCTGGTCCTTCGCCTACGCCTCCTGTATACCACGTAGCCCATAGTCTTCCTTTGGGCGTTATTTCGATTCCGGGGATTCCTTGGAATTGACGATTGCATGTCTGATATTCTTTGCCTGGATTGGTAATTATCCTTCCTAGTTCCAGAGGGTCATCAATAAAAACCATTTTAAACTCCTTTGTCTATTAATGTGAGGAAATATGATAAACGCTGTTTCTTTCTTTCTTTATTTTAGTTGAATGATTTCAAAAAACATGATTTATCTGAAATTTTTATTTTTTCAGATTGACATGTTTACGGTATTTTCTAGACTACAGCTCCTCCGGTGCTGAGTAGTGAATTAACAATATACATTTCTAACTCTTCATAATCTCTTTCAGCGCGCAATTGGTCAATCTTCGCCTTATCAAGACTGCGACTGATCGCCAGTAGTTTCAAGAAAATGTTTTTACTGTTGGAAAGGTGTTTACAGGCAACACTATCTTTTTGCGAACGCATCGCTTTCACATCCAAGCCGACCCATTCGCCGTTGTTGCCGAAACCGTGTTCATCAAGAATACGAACTTGATTTAACGCACGACGTAAATCGACTCCGCCAAAGGTTTTGTCTTGATCAAACTTCATGCCGTTTTGGTCATTCAGATGGACACTCCATAATTTTTTATGGGCCAAAGCATAACCCATTTCATCTGACGGATCAAGACTAGCAAGGATGGCGTGAGCAGATTCAATCAGAGCGCCGACCCGTTTATGGTCATTGGTCAGAAGCCCTAAACCGATGACATGACCGGTAGTAGGAATATAAGTGTGATCCATCGGTTCATTTGGTTTTGCTTCAATCATGATCCTGATTTCAGGATCGTAATCCAACATAATCTGTATTGCTTCAGCAATTTTTTCAGTTGCCCAGACTGAATCTTTCGCTTCCCGGATATAGGTGCCTTCGCGCGCTAGCCACAGAACGATATTATTGGTTCCCAAAGCTTTGGCGATATCAATACAGCGTTTACTACGCTCAATAGCATATTTTCGGAGTTTCGGGTCGTTGTTCGTATAGCCACCATCAATAGTGCGCGGGTCTTCCCACATTCGCGGCGCGACAAATTCAGCGGTCAAACCGTTATCGTCAAGTTTAGCTTTGACTGCTGAAGCCTCGGCAATGATTTGTGCAGGGCTCAAGTCGTTCATTGCTGGAACTGCATCATCATCATGAAATTGCACGCCATCAAAACCCAAGTCTTTATAGGTTTGTAGTTTTTTGTTAAAGGCGATTGATTCCCGAACCACGGGGCCGAAAGGGTCTGCGCCTTCGTGAATGTTCCAAGGGCCAAATGAAAATCTAAATGTACCAGCCATAATATAGTCTCCTTCTAAATTTTAGTTAAATTTTGTTATTTGGTTTATTTTTGCTGTTATTGTATATCTTATTTAGTAAGTTGGTGTTTTCTGTAACGAGTGCATCGTCAATGTTATCAGCGAGCAAATATGGTCCCGTTGCTTTGCCGACCCAAGTTTCATAGCCACCGCGATGTCGTGCCTCACGGGTTGGGAAATAACATAATGAGCCATTAGAAACGCTACAGCATAAAGTATATTGGAATGGGCTTTGCTGCCTAATGCGTAATGAAATTCCAGAGAACATCTCGCCGGGCATGGGAACGATTGCGATCGGACCAATTTGAGTAATCGTTTGGGCGAAATGACGGCCTTTAAGTAAATCTTTTTGGTGTGCTTCAATAACTGAACACGCGTGCATATATTCGCACATTGGAGTGCCAAACTCATCTTTACGTGGTTCCCACTCTGCTTGAGTAGCTTCGGCGTCTTTGAGCGACTCCAAAGGTGCATAAGGGATAAATATATCTTCGACTAAAATATTTAATTTTAGATCGGTCCGCCATTCTTTAATTGAAACTAAAGCGCGAAGCGCATCAGTAGCGCCACGATAACCGACCTCGCGGACAGATTCAATGCCATCGCCTGTGCCCGCCGAAAACCCATTCCCGATAAATTTATTGGTTCTTGGCCCGACATCGCCTATAGCACCGTTTAAAAACACTACAGGTGCGTTTAATTGTGATTCAATGCGGTCTTTCATTATGCCTGACCAGTCGCGAGAAACTAGGCGATTGCATCCCATTGCAGTACCGTGCGCTCCATAATGAACAATAAACCCAGCATTTTTGTCTTGTTTTTTGAAATGTATAACCGTCATTGTCGGATCAAAAGAACCAGCCAGATTGCCACGGAATCCACCCACATTGCCATCTTTATCAGCACTGCGCCGATTAACTCCAACCAAACTTTCGGTTGTCGCAATACCAATTTCAACTTCTTGCAGGTCTTCAAGCGCAAACTCTACGGAATGAATTATTTTTGGTAATACCGAATCAATATATTTATCTTCGCTAGTTCCCCAACCCCAGAAATTTAACGTGTTGGGAGCGGAATGGGTATGAGTCGTACATACGGAGATGTGTTCTCTTTTAATTTTGGTACGTTCATTGACTTTGCCACGAATTCTTTCAACAATCTCTTCTTCAATACAGATCCAATCAAGATTAATTACGACTGCCTTCGTGTTGTCTTGTTCAAACACAACAGTAGTAGAGTGAAGATGGTCAAAAATCTCTTCTGCGGGTCTTTCTTTGACCCCATATCCACCAAGACGAACCCCTAATTCAGGAGTTATATCTGTTCGGCCGAAACCTGCTTTCAACATTTTGAGGTCTCCATTATTTGTGTGCGAGAAATTATATATTTTTCTGCTTTTATATTATAGATGCTAGTGCGGGCGCATTCAAGCGGATCACTAGAGCAAGCGTCTTGTTCATAAATAAGCCACTCAGCAATACTGTTAAACGCAATGCTAATTACTCCTGGTAAATCAATTGAACCAGTACCAACGGCGGCAAAACTGCCATCGATTTTGTCCATGTCCTTGATATGGATAAGAGGCGATCTTTCCGCATATTTTTTCAGATAAGTAACCGGGTCTTCTCCGCCCTTCTTAATCCAATAGGTGTCAAGCTCAGCCTTAACCTGTTCGGTTGAGGTTTGTTTATAAAACAAGTCAAGAGCACAGACACCATTGATTTTCTGAAATTCTTGCGCGTGGTTATGGTAAACAAAACACCTGCCTTGTTCTGCCGCTACTTGCCCAGCTTGGCGACAATTATTGACAACTTCTTCGAAATTATCAATAAAATCACCAGCGAGACTGGTGACTAAATACTTGCAATCTAGGGCTTTCGCATAGCAATAAGCGTCGCTATTTGGATCCATGATTGCCGCTATCGGCAGATGCATCCCACATACGGACAAGTTGATTTCGCGAAGTTCTTTCGCTAATTGTTCAGGAGTTAGTCCTCCATACATGCCAGCGAATTCCACCCCTTCATAACCCATCGAGGCTAACTCTTTAAGGCATCCGAGAAAATCTCCGTTCAACTGTTCGCGCAACGTATACAATTGAATACCTATTTTGAAGTTTTGCATTTTTTATTCCTTAATATTGCTGGGGTTTGATGTTATGAAACCAACTTATTGGCGAAATCGCGAACTTCGTTTTCGGCCATTTTATAAGGTAGCGGAATGTTAGCTGAACATGAAATTATTTCCAAGGTTTTGGTACACATATCCTTGGTATATTCGATTTTTCGTTGAATCCAATTAAACGGATTCATCTTGGGGTTGAATGATCTTTTCTCCAGCAATGGCTCCCAATTGGTGTAAATGTGACGGCCTGATTCGCTCAATGGAGCGATTTGGTGTTTCTCCTTAAATGCCAAGGCTGCTTCGGGTGATTCAAAACGTATCGACAACCCGACTGCATCAGTAGGTGAGTTATGTTTAACTATCGTGAATTGATTAGTCTTAGCAAAAATTTCAGCCATTATTTTGCGTTGTTTTTGCAATTGTGCGATAATCATGTCGATGCGTTTGAACTGTTCGCCCATAATTGCACCTTGAATTTCAGAAACCCGATAATTTACGCCAGGGAAGAAGGGCTCTTTGACATGCGATGCGTAGTTTCGCGTAAACGATCCAGCGTCATGATATATTAACGATCTAACGTATGTTTTTTCGTCATTAGTAAGTAGCGCTCCTCCTTCGCCACAGGTGATGTTTTTAAATACATTGAAGCTGTAAGCTCCGGCATCACCTATCGTACCAAGGCGTTTTCCTTTGTAGCTGACTCCGACCGCTTGACAAGCATCTTCGACTACTAATAAGTTATGCTTTTTTGCAATCTTCATAATTGCATCCATGTCGCATGGCAGGTTGATCATATGGACTGGAATTATTGCTTTGGTGTAAGGAGTGATTTTCTTTTCAATATCGTTTGGATCCAGCGTCAGACTCTCGTCAATGTCGACAAGAATCGGAACCGCTCCAACTGCCAATGGCGCTAATGCGCTGGCGACCCACGTGTAAGCGGGGACAAGAACTTCATCGCCAGGGCCAATACCCATTGCCGCGAGGGCGCAAATCAACGCGCTGGTTCCACTATTGACGGTGAGAGCATATTTTACATTAAATTTGCTACACAGCTCTTTTTCGAAGGTTTCGGTGAATCCTCCTTCGCCGCCACGGTAACGCATGAAGTTTCCAGATTCAACCACCTTTGTTATCGCTGCTATCTCTTCTTTGCCAAATTCGTACATAATATTATTTCCTTAATTTGTAGTTCACTTTGCTTTTAAATTATTGTCTGTTATAATTATACAAGACAAATCGCCATTACGCAATACATCAATTTTGCTATTATATAATCAATCTTGCTATTTTGAGAAAAATGAAAAATAAAGACCCAAAAGAAATTTTGTTGTTTCCAGAACGATGGAATATAATTTCCTCGTCACTTCCTCTCGATGTTGAAGCAACTCCGAGTGAAGAGATTCTAGATGTTGACAAGAAAGATTTAAGTCGTCACGAAAACCGTGAAATATTAATTCCCCTGTTGGGAGAGTATAAATACGCTTTTCGTGGCAAATATTATGATTGTGACCTTGGAAATGTTTTTCTAATCGACAAAAATGATGAGCATGAAGCATTCTATACTGATTCAGTGAAAGGATTAGTCCATATTTGGTTGAATGTTACCCGCCAAAATATTATGGGTAGTGTTCTAAGAGTGAATCACCAAAATATTGATTATATCAAGCGGATAAAAATTGACTATTGTGATCTCCCTTCAGATATGCACTTATATAATTCATGGGATATCGCAAAACAAAAAGTGGGAACTGATGAAGGTTTGCTGGCACAACGAAAATTTATGCTTTCGCTGTCCTGGGTTGCAGTAAAAGTATATGAGGCTTTAGACCAATCGTGGTCTGACGCGGAGAGTTACCAGAAAGACGCAATTTCCGCGGCGAAAATAGTTATAGAGGATAATCTACAACATGACATGTCGGTCAAGCGCATTGCTAGAATGGCGGGTTATAGTCAGTTTCATTTTTCTCGTTTGTTTAAAGAGTACACAGGGATAACGGTATCTGATTACATCAATATATGCCGCGAAAAAAGAATGATAGAACTCCGTAGCAAAAATGTTTCGAGTAAAGAAATCTCTGAACTTCTCGGCTTTGCCTCTTCCGCCGCCTACTACAACTGGTTAAGTAAAAAAAGAAAAACCTCCGGACTATAGATGGCACAGGGAACCTTTTATCCCCAGATGGACTCAAATAAACCGTGAGCGGAATTAAAACTTTATTATGAGGATTTTTTGCGGTAGCATAAATTGCAGATTTTGAAACCGCATGATCGCGTATTGATGCGCTTCAAGAGACAAAAGCCGCAAACCGTTAAAGAGTTTGTGGATTGGGAGGCGTTAGGGAGAAAAATAGCTACAGGCGGGCAAAGAGAAGCACGGACTTAACAATTGCGGCTCTGCAAGCCATGCGTCTGGACCAGTCGGTGAAAGTCAATGTCTGTTCCTTGAGTTCCGCATGCTTGGCCGCTAACGGCCTACTTGCACTGTTAAATCTGGCATGTTATTTTTTCGACCGTCAAGTTGAAGGGCTGGCGCAAGGTTTTGAACAAGAGGGTGGGGTCACAAAACATCTCTATCGCGTACGCAACAAAAAACGATTGCGGGATTAGGTACGCCACTAGATTTATTCAAACTTTATTTTCCCTGTATTCATGGCTAAAATTGTTTCTAAGATTCGCGCGCGCATTATGCGCGCGTGAATCTTAGAGATCTAGTTACATCGAGATGTAGAGTAAGTTTTCACTGAGAATGTTCAGCAGGGCGTTGACGCGAGGAATTGGCGGTGTCCAGCTTGGTTGGGCAATTCGAATTCTGGGGATAATTGCCAGCTGTGACCAGAGATGCCGCTTTCGGTATTCAGTATCTCTAGATCAGCTGCGGCGTGTTCTGGAGTTTTATACAAAATCCAGCGGCCGTATTTATTGAGCATGCGATTGGTTTTGCTACAGATTTTTTGAGCCGGCGCTACTGCTCGCGCGGTAATTAGTTCAAAACGTCCTTGCCATTCTTGGTCACGATTCATTTCGCCAGCTCGTCCTTTGAAGGTACGAAGGTTTTGTAACCCTAATTCGGTTGCGGCATCTTTGACAAAATTGACTTTTTTCCCAGTCGAATCAATGGCCGTAATCAGCATGTTAGGAAAGGCTGAAGCTAAAACCAATGATGGAAAACCGGCACCGCAACCAATATCGGCAATGTGAACCCTTTTTTCAGTTAGTTCTGGATAAAATTTTGTGATGACTAAGGAATCGGCGATATGTTTAGTCCAAAAACCCTCTGGAGTGTCAATTCGGGTTAGATTCAGATGTTGATTGGCTTCAGTCAGAATTTCGAATATTTTTGTGCAACGTTGCAAGAATAATTCAATATTTGCAACCCCACAGGAGGTGGCGAACTCCGCGACATCAAAACTAGCCCCAATTTGTGTCATTATTCGGTTATACCCTTTAGGAAGTGTAACAAAGCCGCAGTCACTGACCACAACCCGTAGACTCCCCAAAAACCCGCTCCGATAAAACGGTAACGGTCGTCGTTGGCAACTTTGCGCAGGTAGTCGCGTACCAGATAGGGTTTTGCGGCGATAAACATCCCTGCGATGGCAATGATCCAAGTCAGAGTCACCAACCACGACGCGCCGGGCGTGTGCCAAGTGAATGATTCTTGGGCAATATAACAGCCGTAAAGAATGAAGATGCCGCCGATGGCGCGCGGCAATAGGTTTTCTAAATAGAAATATGCGAGTACCGTGAACAGCAGTACCATCGGAATAAGCCAGGGCAACATCCAATCCCAGACGATTGGCTGAGCGTGAGGAATGCACCATAGCAACGCGAGCAGCGCCGGAATTACTCCGAGGTTGCGTTTGCGAAGCTTGTTTTCGAGCAACCCAAGATTGTCATTTTTTATCTTAAAATGGCTCGCGGCAATAGCAAAACTGAATAGTCCAGCTAGTAACAGCGCGACTTCATATAAACCCAATCCACTCATTCTTATTCCTGTCGTTAGCGCGAAATCGTCGATTTATAGTCTTTTCCAGCAGGAATCATCGGTAATACGTGTTCTTCGTAACCAGTGTGAACATCCAGCAAGAAAGATCCTGGTGCCGCTAACATCTCTTTCAGCGCATCTTCAAGCTCTTCTCTTTTGTAAACTTCCCGTCCTGGAATGCCGTAACCTTTCGCAATGGTAACAAAATCGGGATATGGCCGGTTGGAAAGATGATTGGTCAAATCTGTATTCCCACGCCGTCCGCCGTAAAAACGATCTTCCCACTGTGCAACCATGCCGAGGTGTTGATTATTCAGAATTATTATCTTAATCGGCAAATCTTCCATATGGATGGTGCCGAGTTCTTGAATGTTCATCTGAAAACTACCGTCGCCATCGATATTGACAACCAGTTTATCTGGGCACGCTGCTTTGGCGCCCATGGCCGCTGGTAAACCAAAACCCATACTACCAAGGCCACCAGAGGTCAGCAACTGGCGCGGATGTTTAAAGTTATAATACTGAGCGGCAAACATCTGGTGTTGGCCGACTCCGGGAACAATAATCGCATCACCATTGGTGAGTTCACTGAGCATTTCAACGACTCTTTGTGGTTGAATGGCCTCGGACTTTTGTTCAAAGGTCATAGGAAACTGTTTGCGCCATCCTGCGATTTGTGCAAACCATTCAGTATATTCACGGTACAGCGGTTTTTTATTCAACTCTATGAGAACATCGCGAATGTTCGCAACAATACCGATATCGGCAAATTTATTTTTATTAATTTCCGAGTCATCGATATCAACATGAATAATCTTTGCAGTCGTGGCGAAATTTCTTGGATCGCCGGTAACGCGGTCGTCAAAGCGCGCACCGAAAGCCAACAACAGGTCGCATTCGTTGGCCGTGTAATTGGCGAAAGTGGTGCCGTGCATTCCCAGCCATCTCAGATAAAGCGGATGGTCATAAGGAATCGCTCCAACGCCAAGCAGTGTACTTACTGTCGGGATATTGTAAGACTCCATGAATTGCAGTAGTTCTGCCGACGCTTCCGCTGAAATAATGCCACCACCGAAATAAAGGCACGGTTTCTTGGAATCAGCAATCGCAGTGCGAATCGCTTCAATTTCGGCAGGGCGCGCTTTGGGTGAAGATTTCTTCGTGAGGCGCGTCGTGACATTGAAATCCGGTATGCACATCTGTTGCTGAACATTTTTCGGCAGATCGATGACGACTGGTCCTGGGCGTCCAGAAGCGGCCAGTTCAAATGCTTCACTGATGACTTGCGGTATCTCTTTGACGTCAAAAATCAGATAACTGTGTTTGACTATTGGACGTGTCGTACCGATAACGTCGATCTCTTGAAAGGCATTTTTCCCGATCAGCGAAGAGCCAACCTGTCCAGTGATGAAAACAGCAGGGATTGAGTCTAAGTAACAATCGGCGATGCCGGTTTGGAGATTAGTTGCTCCGGGGCCACTTGTAGCCATACAAACTCCAACTTTCCCTGAAACGCGTGCATAACCATCGGCAGCAAATGCGCCACCTTGTTCGTGACGTGGTAAAACTACCCTGATTCCTGACTCTATTAAGGCTTGATGAAGATCAATAGCAGCGCCACCAGGATATGCGAATACGAGATCAACGCCCTGTCGCTTCAGGCATTTAATGACTATTTCGCTTCCTTTCATCATTTTATCTTCAGTTTTTTCAGAATCCATGAGTTTTCTCCGATTTTTTTGGTTTACGGTCTGATTGAGACCTGGCGCGACAGAGGATGTCAGGCTGTTTTAATCCGGTTAGCAACATAATTTAGCGCAACAGAAAAACGGCACAAAGAATCATCCCGGTCGTGCCGGGCTTCATACAAGAACCAGTTCTTTTGTTACAATTTTCATTAGCCGATATTATTGCTTATATTAATCTTTTTAAAATATTAAGGTTAAAAGATACAACCTTCTATCCTCATTTCAAATTATCATTTTGAAATTATGGAAAAAGCAGACGCTATTTCAATAACAAATCAACTAATTCAGTTGATTTCATTAAACCCAATCTACCTAACGGAGCGGTGTTTTCTGAATAGGTTAACAGTTCATCTGGTTCAATCCCAGGGCCACAAACGGCGACAGGCACCGGCGTGGTCGTATGTTGACGCAACCGTATTGGTACCGGATGATCTGGCAATATAGCAAAACGTACATCCTGACCCTGTAATTCTTTCATTACTGGGATCACAATTTTTGCATCAAAATCTGCTATTGCTTGCATTTTAAGTTTGAGATCGCCCATGTGAGAACATTCATCAATCGCCTCGACATGCAGATAGACTAGGTCATGATGTTTTAATGCTTCTAGCGCGGCGGCGGCTTTTCCTGCATAATTAGTGTCGATAAAGCCAGTCGCTCCGGGTACTTCGATTACCTCCATGCCTGTGCAGTATCCGATACCCTTGACGACATCTACGGCGCTGACAATCGCACCGGAACGGCCTTTGTAGAGTTTGCTGAATGCCGTTAACTCTGGACGATTGCCGGGGCTCCACGGCCAGATATTAGTGGCGCCAGATTTTGGATAATTGGTGATTAAAAAATTATGAACATTGCTACTCAATTTATTCAAAAAGCGAACCGTTGGTTCTGCTTCTGGGGTCAACGCCGTTAATCCTAACTCAGAGATATGGATTCCTTGTGATGAATCGGGTTTATGATAATCGATCTGAGCTGAAAATTCGGCGCCGTGAAGTGTAAGCAAATTACGATAACTGACACCTGAATGAAACGTCACTTTGTCCGAGCCGAATTCGTTCTGTAGCGCTGCCATTATTTCGGCGGCTAAAGCAGTATCAATGTGTCCAGCCGAATAATCTGACAAAACACCGTCGGGTTGAACCGTAACGAGGTTACAACGCCAAGCGAAATCATGTTCTTTGAGTTCAATTCCTTGGCTTACTGCTTCAATGGGGCCGCGTCCTGGATAATTGAGTTCAGGTTGAAAGCCCAGTACAGACATATTGGCGACATCAGAAGAAGTCGGCAGGCCGTCAGGTAATGTTAAAAAAGTTCCTGATGCGCCAGCTGCCGCGATAGCGTCCATTCCTGGAGTATTAACCGCTTCCAGTGGAGTCAGTCCATTTAATTCTTCTAGCGGTTCGTCCGCCATTCCGTCCGCCAAAAAAATAATTGCTTTAGGCATTTTTTCCCTTTAACTTAGTTAGATAAAATTGAAAGGTTAAGATACCACTTTAACGTGGTTTTCCAAGTTTTTTGCTCTAGGTTTTTCTGATCATGAGATTGAATTGATGGAGATTTGTTGTATACTATTGTTTTCGATCTGGCCCTAT
Source organism: Lentisphaeria bacterium UBA7640 (assembly GCA_002483765.1). GTDB lineage: Bacteria > Verrucomicrobiota > Lentisphaeria > Victivallales > Victivallaceae > UBA7640. Next base: position 13,267 of record DLIO01000004.1, read on the forward strand.
ATTTCATTTGGCCGGAAAAACACAATCACATGAAACACAGGTTTAAATATGTCGTTATTCCGCAGCGGCAAGTATACAACATTAAAGCTTGAGCCTAATAGCCAGAAAAAGCGCGATATCCCTCAGGGACTTTGGATAAAGTGTCAGAAATGTTGTATGACCGTTTATAAAAAACAGCTTGACGAGAACCTTAATGTCTGCCCGCATTGTTCATTTCATTGTTCAATGACTGCTGGCGACCGGATAGCAATGTTGACTGACGAAGGCTCTTTTCAAGAAATCGATGCCAATCTTATTTCAGTTGATCCGTTAGATTTTACAGATTTTATACCATATAAAGAACGTTTAGAAGCTAGCAAAGGAAAAACGGCATTAAACGAAGCGATACGTTGCGGGGTTGGCACTTTAGAAGGACGCCAATATGCTCTCGGAGTAATGGATTTTCGTTTTATGGGCGCCAGCATGGGTTCAGTCGTCGGCGAAAAAATAGCGCGGCTGGCTGAAGCGGCAGTTGAACATAAATGTCCCGTGGTAATTATTTCCGCAAGTGGTGGAGCGCGTATGCAAGAGGGTATTTTAAGCTTAATGCAGATGCCAAAAACTTGTGGTGCATTGCAACGTTTATCGGCTGCGGGGCTGGGTTTTATCTCTATTTTAACTAATCCGACTTATGGTGGCGTGACTGCGAGTTTCGCGACGATCGGCGATTTGATTTTGGCGGAACCTGGTGCAATGATCGGATTTGCAGGGCCGCGGGTAATTCAGGAAACCACTAATACGAAGCTTCCAGAAGGTTTCCAGACGGCAGAGTTTTTATTGGAAAAGGGCTTGATCGATCGTGTAGTTAACCGGAAGAATTTACGGCATGAATTAGCACTTTGCCTTGAATATTTTATCGGTTGATGTACATTGTTTGACTTCGGTAACAAATTTATTTTTTGACGCCGTCGATCCGGAATCTATGCGCTGGCATCGTGCTAACTGAGTCAGATGGGGAACCAAGCAGCTCCATGCAATGATCCAGGTGCTGTAGGCAAATCTGGTTTCGGCGGCGTCTTTTTTATTATTTCATCAAAACATTAAAAAGTAGGACGTAATGGAAAGAAAAGACGGTAGGCACCCCGCGCAACTTCGCTGGGTTAAAGCAACTAAAGATTATCTCAACAATCCTATTTCATCAGTTCTAATCGAATTTGGGCGTACCCGTGTACTTTGCGCAGTCTCAGTTGATCCAAAAATTCCTGGCTGGATGCGTGCGCAAAAAGTTTCTGGCGGTTGGCTGACTTGCGAATATGGGATGTTACCCGCTTCTACTCACGATCGCGTTCGACGCGAAGCCTCCTCAGGCAAGCAGGGTGGCCGGACTGTCGAAATTCAACGCCTTATTGGACGTTGTTTACGTTCTGTTATTGACCTTGAAAAACTCGGACAGAACACTATTTATATTGACTGTGATGTACTTGATGCAGATGGTGGAACGCGTTGCGCCGGAATCACTGGGGCATCTTTAGCGCTTCAGCTGGCATTTCGCAGTCCGCAATGGCAACGTATGTTTGGCGGCATCAATCCGATGCGTGAAGCAATTGCCGGTGTCAGTGTTGGGATTGTTGATGGCGAGCCGATGTTGGATCTTTGTTATGAAGAAGACTCACGAGCCGAGGTTGATTGTAACGTTATTATGACTGAATCTGGTAAATTTATTGAAATTCAAGGTACCGCCGAGCGTGAACCGTTTAGCCGTGAACAACTCGACCAGATGCTGGCTCTCGCCGATAGTGGAATTAAAAGAATTTTTGACATTCAGAAATCAATTATTTATGGCTCTGACCATAAACCGCGCGTCAATAGCAATAAAAATGGCAATGGCGGCGGACGTCCAAATCGGGACATGAACTCGCTGGCTGACGCATTTAGCGGGATCAAAATTTAATTTTTTTTGGAGAGTAATATGAGTGAATATCAAGTAATCGCACGAAAATGGCGGCCACAACGTTTTTCCGATGTCGTTGGACAGGATCATATCATTCAGACTCTGAAAAACGCTATTCGTATGCAACGTACCGCGCATGCATATCTGTTTGTTGGCCCGCGTGGCGTGGGCAAGACCACGACTGCGCGAATTTTCGCCAAGGCACTCAACTGCTTGAGTCCAGAAGATGGCGAACCGTGTTGCAAGTGCCGTTCCTGTCTCGCGATTACCGCTGGCAATAATATTGATGTCATTGAGATTGACGCTGCCAGTCAGAGTGGAGTTGACGACGCGCGTGCGATTCGTGAAGAGGCTATGTATGCTCCGATCGATGGTCGCTACAAAATTTATATCATTGATGAAATCCATATGCTAACCACAAACGCATGGAATGCTTTGCTTAAGATCGTTGAAGAGCCACCAGCACATGTCAAATTTATTTTTGCGACGACCGAAGCTCATAAGGTGCTTGGTACCATTCTTTCTCGTTGCCAGCGCTTTGATCTTCAACGCATTTCAATGCCAATAATTATCGATCGTTTGGAAAAAATCTGCCAAACCGAGAATGTGGAAATTTCGCATGAAGCAATTCTGGCGATTGCCCGCGCTGCTGACGGCGGAATGCGCGACGCACAGTCGTTGCTTGATCAGATGATTGCTTTTTTCTGTTCAGACGATAATCCGGAGATAACGGAAGCTCAAGCGCTATCATTGTTCGGGCTTAGCGGAGCCAACGAAATTGATAATTTAATTATGGCGATGTGTACAAATGACCGCGCGGGAGTGGTCGCAACGGTTTTCGCTCTCGCTTCCAAAGGGAAAAATTTAGAAACGCTGTTCAGCGATGTTTTAGCGCGTTTGCGTGGTATTCAACTCTGCTATCTTTTAGAGAATCCAGAACAAATCCTCGAGGTTGATGCGGAAACAGTAAATGCCATGCGCCGGATTTGTGAACAAACCACTCTAGAGGTCATCCAGATTCTGATGGAGCAACTCTCCCCAGTAGGACGGGCGTTGCATGATGCTTTAAATAAACAGGTTTTCCTAGAGTCGATATTCCTAAAAGCAATGCGTGAAGCTCATGCGGTTAAAATTGAAGATTTATTGTCACGGCTTAATCAACTCCGGGACGCTGGCGAACTCCAATTTATAGAGAAAATACCAGCGACATCCAACCCAGAGCCAAGATCTGTACCAGTTCAGCCTGCTAAACTAGAGCCAAAACCTGAGCCAAAGCCCGAGCCAAAGCCCGAGCCAAAGCCCGAGCCAAAACCTGAGTCAAAACCCGAGTCAAAACCTGAGTCAAAACCTGAGTCAAAACCTGAGTCAAAACCTGAGTCAAAACCTGAGTCAAAACCTGAGTCAAAACCTGAGTCAAAACCAGAGCCAAAACCCGAGCCAAAACTAGAGCCAAAACTAGAGCCAAAACTAGAGCCAAAACTAGAGCCAAAACCCGAGCCAAAAC
>DLIO01000004.1:17065-25147 GCA_002483765.1 Lentisphaeria bacterium UBA7640
GAGCCAAAACCCGAGCCAAAACCTGAGTTGAAACCTGAGTTGAAACCTGAGTTGAAACCTGAGTTGAAACCTGAGTTGAAACCTGAGCCAAAGCCCGAGTTGAAACCGACAATTGCGTTAACTCCAGAAGCGTTATGGGTGAAAATTACGGAAGAATTTAGCGATAATCTTGAATTATCAACGGCTATGCAACACTGTTGCGTTAAATCGTTTAAAGATGACATTTTGACGGTTATTTTTGAAGATCGAACGAATGCCAAGGGTTGGCAGTTGCTCAATGAGCGTCTACACGAATGCCATCTTGCGCTCCAGAAATTGAGTGCGCGTCCTCTTAGCAGTATCAATTTGCGCCATGTTACTGATTCAGAAAACCCAGAAGACACAACTCCCCGGGTTAAAGAAAGTTTGATTGCAGATTTTGATGAGTTGGAAAAAGCACGCAATAATGAAACGGTAAAAACCGCAATAGATTTATTCGGCGGCGAAATTGCCGAAATTACAAAATAAACCATAAAGGGAAAAACCTATGTTTGGAAACTTAGCAGAGATGGCCAATATGATAAAAAAGGCAAAAGAGATAAAAGGCAACATGAAGATCATGAAAGATGAATTAGCTGCCCTTGAGGTCTCCGGAACATCCGCCGATGGCAAAATCATCGCCATTGCGAGTGGTGATTTTACGATTAAAAGTATCACTATTGATCAAGATTATATGGCTGATAATGCAACATTGGCGACGATGACTATGTTGGCAGTTAATGACGCGGTCAACAATGCGCGTATCATAGCTCGGCAAAAGATGGGCGATTTGACTGGTGGACTGGATATTCCAGATCTGTTCTGAACATGAATCACTATCCGGATGAGCTGAATACACTGATTGAGCTACTGCAATCGCTTCCCGGCATTGGTCGGCGCGGGGCAAACAGAATAGCTTTGTCAATGCTGAAATGGGATCCTGAGAAATTATCCTGTTTTGCAAAATTGGTCGATGAGCTACCAATAACGGTGTCGTTTTGTCCCGATTGTGGAAATCTTGCGTCATATGGAAAGCGCTGCCCAATCTGCACTGCGCCTGGTCGCGACCAGACGATCATTTGTGTCGTTGAAAATTTCACCCAGATTTCAGCGATTGAAAATAGTGCTTTTTACCGTGGATTGTATCACGTATTGGGTGGCAAACTCGCACCTTTGAGTGGACGTGGCATTGAAGATTTAAATATTGAAACATTGCGTTCACGTTTAGTATCATTAGAGGTTAAAGAGTTGGTTTTGGCGCTTAGTCCAGACGTCGAAGGACAGGCCACAGCCGCTTATTTGGCAAATTTATTTGTGGACTGCGATATAACGATTACTCGATTGGCGCAAGGCTTGCCAGCAGGTTCGGATATCAGTTATGCTGACTCTGCGACTATCGGCGCTGCTCTGAAGGGGCGGCGAGTATTCTGATGGGGAAAAATGTTTTTACGTTGAGCAATTGATTTGCCGGCGATTTGCGATACTTTATTAATTTAAATAACTCAATAAAATGGATCTTAATTTTTATGAATAATGCTGATGTTAAAGTTTTGGTGATTACTGGATTCGGTCTAAATTGTGAAACTGAAACTGCTGCCGCTTTTAATTATTGCGGTGCTACTGCTGAAAAAGTTCACTTGAATGACATTCTTGACGGTAAACGCAAATTGTCGGAATTTCATATCTTGGCACTGATTGGTGGATTCTCTTTTGGTGACCATCTTGGTTCCGGTTCAGTTTTTGCCAACCGCGTCAAATACAATTTGCGTGAACAACTCGAGCAATTTATCGCTGACGGCAAGCTTGTTATCGGAATTTGTAATGGTTTCCAGACCTTGACTCGTTTGGGCATGGTTCCGGCATTAAACGGCGAATATTTCACTCAACAAGCCGCATTGGCACACAACGAAAGCGGCGTTTTCCGCGACGATTGGGTTTATTTGAAAACCAACCAAGATTCACCGTGTATTTTTACAAAAGGTATTGAACTCGTGCGTCTGCCGATTCGCCACGGCGAAGGGAAATTTATTGCAGATGACGCGACACTGAAAATGATTGAACAAAATAATTTAGTCGCGCTACGTTATGCTAATGCTGACGGCTCAACCGCGACTGAATTTCCAGCCAATCCAAACGGTTCTTCCAATGCCATTGCCGCAATTTGTGACGCGAGTGGCAGGGTTTTTGGTTTAATGCCACATCCTGAAGCTTTTTTATCGCCGTTCAACTCCCCAGACTGGACGATGGACAAACTGAAAGGAGAGTTGCCTGAGGAAGGGCAAGGAGTGATTTTCTTCCGCAACGCAGTTGAGTTCGCCGCCGCCAATTTAACCCAAAAATAATTCAATGAATCTACGGACTGAGCTTTTTCTTGCGAAACGTTATCTCCGTCCGGAGCGCAGCGCTGTATCGTTAATTACGGTAATTTCTTTGCTGGGCGTAACCCTTGGTGTCGCTGTATTGATTGTTGTCTTGGCAGTATTCACTGGTTTTACCGACTTAATGCGTGAAAAACTATTGAATACACGCGCACATCTACAAATTTATTCCACACAGTCGAACGTTATTGCCAAACCTGAATTAGTGATTAAAGCTATTGAAGAGTGTGGTGGTCGCGGAATGTCAATGATCGCCGCTCCAGTATTGCTGCAAGATGGCGCTGATTTTATTCCAAAACGAGTGATGGCAGTAAATTTTGAATCAGCATTACAGAACTTCAAATTGGAAATTTCCTCGAGTAAAAAATTTTCATCTGAAGAAAAGTCCAATGTTGCCTGGATCAGCGAAGAAATTGCCCAAGAACGTGGCCTGAAAGAGGGTGATCGCATCTGGCTTCATACGCCGGAACGCCTCGCACAGATTGCTACAGCTCAGTTAAAAGGGCAAACAACCCCCGACGAGGTAGCGCGCGCGCAAGGATTTACGATTTCCCGTATCTATAAAATGGGTAAATATGATTTTGACAAGGCGACAATTTTTATCAATTTAGCGGATGGCCGAAAATTATTTGGCATTCCCCCGGAAATGTCATTGGCAGTTTACGCGTGGTTGTCTGATCCTTTCAGAATGGAGAAAGAAGTACAAGCTTTGCATGACAAGCTAGCAAATAAGGCCCAAAGTTTTCGAATTTATACCTGGCGCGAATTGAATGCTCAAATGTTCGGAATGTTGCAATCACAAAAAAATATGATGTTTTTCATTTTTTTCTTTATTGTTCTTGTCGCGGCGTTTAGTATTGGCAATACCTTGATCACCGTAGTCTTTCAAAAAAGTCGAGAAATTGGCTTGTTGAAAGCTCTGGGAGCAACGCCGTTTAGTATGATGCGAGTATTTGTTTGGCAGGGCATGCTGGTTGGAATTCTTGGTAGTATCGGCGGCGTGACGCTGGCGTTGGCGACTTTGGCGGTGCGCAATGATTTTATGGGATTGCTCGAACGGCTCAGCGGGCGTGAACTGTTTCCAAAAGAGATGTATTTTTTTGACAGCCTTCCGGCACAAATTGTGTTTGGCGATGTGGCGTTGATTGCAGTTGCCGCAGTGATTTTGTGCACGCTGGGCGCGGTATTACCGGCTTGGCGTGCGGCGTCTTTGGAACCTGCTCGCGCATTGCGTGACGAATGATAGGCGGGAAATATGAATTTAAAAACTGAAATGATGCTGGCTGGACGTTATTTGAAGCCGCGCCGTAACGCGATCTCAGTCATCACTTGTATCTCAATTTTGGGGGTAACCCTTGGCGTAGCGGTTTTAGTCGTGGTGTTGTCAGTAATGACCGGTTTGACCGATTTGATTAAAGATAAATTATTAAAAACCTCACCGCATCTACAAATCAAATTGACCGAGAACCGTATAATCGGTGATCCGGATAAAGTCACTGCGGCGATCGAAAAAATCGGCGGACACGGTGCGGCGGTAGTAATGCGCCCAGTTGTGATTCAGACCGCTTATCGCTTGTTGCCACGCATGGCGTTCGGTATTGATTATGCCGATATTGTTGGGCATCTAGAGTTGAATGTCCAAGGCGTTGACGGTCAAGTTAGGTTGGGTCCGCGCCAGGCATTTTTAAGTCGCAGTGGCAGTCAGGAATTGTTGGCAACTACTCATAGTAAAATTGTGATCCATTCGCCGGAACAGCTGGGGCAGATGGTGGAAACCGCGAGCGACGGCGTAGTCAAAATAGCCGCGAATAAAGAATTTTATGTGCCCAAAGAGTTGGAAGTCAGCGGTTTGTTTTCTTCTGGCAATAACGATTTTGATCAAGGAACGATTTTGATTAACCGCGAAGATGCTAATGATCTGTTTGATATGCCGTTAGGTTCGGTCGATACGGTTTACGGCTGGGTCAAAGATCCGTTTCAGATGGATTCGGAATTGGCAAATCTGCGTGACGCTCTGCCAGAATACCAGATTGAACCGTGGATGTTCACCCATCGCAAGGTGTTGGGAGTGCTTCAGGTGGAACGCAATATGATGTTTTTTCTTTTGATTTTCATTGTGTTGGTGGCCGCTTTCAGTATCACTAATACGCTGATTACGGTGATTCACCAAAAAACGCGCGAAATTGGCGTTTTGAATTCGCTCGGCGCGTCGCGACGTTCCATCATGCGGATATTTATCATGCAGGGGATGTTTGTCGGGATTTTCGGAGCACTGGGTGGCATTGCCGGTGGCATTGCCGCGGTATTTTGGCGACTTGCGCTGATGAATTGGTTCGGTCGTTTAACGGGTCAAGAGTTGTTCCCAAAAGAGTATTATATTGTTCACGAACTGCCGGCACGGCTGGTGGCGACGGATCTGGTTTTTATTGGTTTGATTGCGATAGTTTTATGCACGCTGGGAGCGGCTTTGCCGGCTTATGTCGCATCACGTTTGGACCCAGCGAAAGCACTGCGTCACGGCTAGGAGTTAAAAATGATAGAAAAAGAGCTTTATCTTGAAGTAAAAGATGTTCATAAAAGTTACCGGATCGGGAAAAAAGAGATCAGTGTTCTTCGTGGCGTCAATATGTCAGTCGCGCGTGGAAGTTGGGTTTCTCTGCTCGGCGCGTCCGGGAGCGGAAAAACTACTCTACTAAATATTCTCGGCATTCTCGAACGCCCAGATGCTGGTAACGTCGTTTGCGGCGGCGTCAATTATTCGAACCTAAGTCAGCGTCAATCCGGATATTTTCGCAATAAACGAATTGGCTTTATTTTTCAAGCGTACCACATGATGCCGGAACTAAATATTCTGGAAAACGTGATGTTGCCAGGGCGCTTAAACTCCGCAGCCTCTGCGGATTTACGGACGCGCGCCGAGGAATTGCTTGACAAAATGGGTTTAAGCGATCGCTTAAAACATCGTCCCTCGGAACTGTCGGGCGGCGAACAACAACGCGCAGCCATCGCACGAGCGCTGATCAATTCCCCAGAATTAATTTTAGCGGACGAACCGACCGGCAATCTGGATTCAAAAACCGGCAGCGGAATTCTGGATATCTTCCAGCAACTGCATCAAGAAACGACAGCCCCGTCAATCGTGATGATCACCCACAATCAAGCGATCGCCGAATTGGGCGACACCATTCTAAACTTAAAAGACGGCGTCCTCACTGAAAATTGATTACGATCAAGAATTAGAAAAAGGCCATAACTCGCTCCTCAACTTCGCGCGCGAAGTTGAGAGCGCGAGTTACAACGATAAAACCAGCAAATTTATTAGGTTTTTGATGAACAGATAATAGCGGAAACATTCAAAAGCAAATGGGACTGGGTTTCAAAAAAGCATTACTTCTTTGTACTCTTTATGCGATCGCATGGGTTGTAGAAGTGAAAGGATGAAATTTGGGCATAAAACTTCTAAGCAAATTGTTTTCGTCAAGAAACATGTGCGCAATGTCTGGAAAATCATTACGATTTATAGCGATCTTAGCGCGAGGGTTATGATACATAACCAAGCCTTCGCCCCAACTTTCTTTTGTATTTTCATTGATTTCAAACATAAAAGGAATTGGCATGGTAGCATTGGGATCATGGTCGTATCGAGCCCCTTCTCTGATGAGACGAATATTTGCATCCCCAAATCCAGCGATTTTTCCCATGCGATTAAATTTTGAGATTGTGGCACTGTTTGTAAAAAGAACAGCACTTATATTTTCAGCATCCGCAAGATCAAAAAAAGATTCCTCTAGCCTTTTGGTCTTCCAAATAAAAGAGTCTATTTTTTGCGGTTTGGGGCGTAAATTGCCATTCTTGCCATAGGCAATTTCATAGTCATAGCCATAGAGGTAACGCTCTAACCCAGGATGCGAACAGCACATAGATCCATTTAGATGAAAATCTTCAATCGCAAAAATCAATGGTTTCCCATTGACCTGCGGTAACTCCCAATACCTTTTTTTATCAGGTTTATACCGATGATTCAACTTTGTAAAAAGCGAACTTCCAAATTTTACAGGAAAATATGTTGCCACTAATTTTTTTAATATTTCTGGATCATCTGGGATGCTCGTTATGTCATTCTTACCAGGATTGACAGTTGTACATTCAAGCGCAAAATTTATTTTTCCTTTAGCGAAAACAAAATCTGGGTAAGATGACTTTTCATCTATTATAAATTGCGATTCATGCAAATATGCAAATATATAAAGCTCAAACAGGCGAGCATTAAATCCTGCTGTTTGGAATTGTTCTATAAAGTTGCCATCCTTATCCTTGAAGACATAGGCGATTTCCCTGACAACTTCTTTTGCTGGAGAATGTTGTGGCATGTTTAGAGAGGAAAAAAATGGGTGTAATGCTTTTGCATTTTTTACGACCCTGTATACATCAAAGCACCTCTTTTCATCCCCTTGATAGAATTCATCCTGCGTATCGGGAATTTTAGCAACTTCATCCTTTGTTTTTTTGATTGCATCTTCAATCGTAGAAAATGAGCAAAAGACTTGGAATGAACGATATCTGCGCTGTCTGTCTCGCCCCATCAAAATAATATTGAAATCTTTATCCGTATAGTCAAATGAAATTACAGCCAGAATATTATTGTTATTTGTGGCGAAATGTGCAACTTCGCAACTTATAACTCCTTCATAAGGGAAGTGCGAAATGGTTAATAATCTGAACAAGGCTGTTGAAATTGTATGAAGTTTAGCCATTGTCTTGATCCCCCTGCCAGTGTTGCTTGTTGAGGATGGCGAGGTGGCGGAGAATTTCGACCTGGGCAGGCTCGCTGATCGTGTAATCTATTCGGAGTCGATCCATTCGGAGCCATACATATTTTCCATTTGTTTTATCGTTTCTTACTAGATAGTTATGAATATCACACGGTAATTTTTCTACATAAAATTGCATTTTTAAACCCTTTTTTATGAAATGCTTTATTTGAGATAAGATTATTGTCTTTTCACATCCTGCTTAATACCCTTTCCTGTTAAATTCTATTTATGCGGTTTGCCCATTCCTAAGCCAGCATAGCCGGAACAAAAAAAAGTTGAAGTTTTGAATAATATATTATATCTTCTTGATGTTAAGTTGTTTATAACTACTTCACTAGCAAGTCTTGCCACAAATGTGCAAGATATTTAAACTAAGGGCTATAGTAATCTTATAGGTACAAGCGTCGAAAGATGATTCATATTTTCAGGCCGGCTTTTTTTTACGTAGTTGAGAGCATCACACACCGCGCCAATCTTTTGGCAGAATATGTCGGCATTATATTTGACCATCCACAATTCGCCTTCTGCTGGTTTTTCCCGATTAGTGGTTTGCCACTGATGTTCGTCATTTAATGGATGCTCTGGCCTGAATGGATGAATATTGAATATCTTGTGATCAATTTGTGTGATCCACGATGCGCCCACTTCAGTGATGGCTCCCCACGACTGCTTGGTGTTCTCGCTGGTCACGAATAAGACATAGATCTTCTGAGTGGAATAACTTTCCACGAAGAAATCGCGCAAATATTCATAAACCCCCGTGCATTCGGGAACTCGGCAAACTTCATCATCGCAGTTGGTATAGAGAATGTCTTCCGACGGGACGTTGTTGAATAGAAGCATCTGATAGATCAGAGCTCAATAGTGCTGTC
>DLIO01000061.1 GCA_002483765.1 Lentisphaeria bacterium UBA7640
AGAATACCCAAACAGTTGCAACCAAAATAAGTACAAAGGCCGCAACAATAATAATAGAAACTCTAGGTTCAAGCATATCTTCATTCTCCTAAAAGGATGTTAATTAAATAATACCGCAGCAATCCATAATTTGCAATTATGTTCCTAGGATTTTACTTTCGTGCCTTACATATTTCTCATGGTTACTCCAACTCTCCAACACCCTCTTCACTATTCTTCGACAATTTTGCTAATGCCCTTTTAAATAGACTCCAAAAAATTGACGCATATTCAGGGAGACATCAAGACCGTAAACCCTATTTGATGCAAAAGCACGCCAAGAAAAAAATATCGCCATAGTTATCAAAAGAAGTCGCTGATAATTCCAGAAATATTTCTTTTTTTTATTTTGCTGCTTAGCAGATAAGAATTCAAGAATGCCGGGGATGACCAAAATGCCTGTGACCAAAATAAATAAAAAAATTGTAACAACGATGGTAAAACCTTTAAATTCGTACATATTTTTCCCCTAATGAGCTAGCGATTTGCATATCTGCCGAAAAGTATGTTTGTATTTTTTATGTATAAAAAAGAGTACCCACCGCCGTTTGGTTGCAATTTTTGATAAGACAGGAAGTCAGGAGCTTTTCCGCCGTTTTGCTTTTGCGCCTCTTCAATGTGTTTACTCAACAACCCATCACGCTCCCAATCTTCAACCGAAATCATCTCATTCTTTAGTTCAAAACCATTACCTTTCGCAAAATTCAGGAAGGCTTGTTCCGAGCAATTACAAGTCCACCACGCATAATAGGCAGACCCAGAGCAACCCGTAATCCTAATATCTTCGGTATCGTGTGGGAAAAAACTAGAACGAAGAGCTTTAGGGATGTATTTTTCACTCAAACCGCTAGCTCCATCTGCTTCATAATCTGTAAACTTTCGCCCCATCATCACAAAATTCACACTCAGTATTGCGAGTGCTACAGAAAGCGAAAGAATGACCAAAATCATAACCCCAAGCATTGTCGCATTTTTAAGTTTTTCGCGCCCGGTTAAAGGGCTGGCAAGAATGATGTTTTTATATTGATAAAGTCCCCAAAGGATCATAAATATCACAGTAAGTAAAACCGGAAAGATGATTTGTGCCCACAACGGCGGATCGGAATGCTGAAAAAACTTCCCATATACGATAGAAAAGATATTGCTAGATATCAATCCCGCGAACGGTAAGCCCAGCAACATATTCAGACCGTAAGTTACCCATTTTAGACGATTTTGCTTATTCATCATTGCCCTCCATCTTGATGATTTTTGCTCCGCAGTTGGTACAGTTGCCAGTATTGCGTAAAAGTGTCATAGTTTTTTTATAAGAGAAACGATTACCACATACGGAACAGGTGATTGGGTTCGATTTTTTCATCTTCCGGGAAGCAAAAGAAAATAATGGGATAGAGAATATTCCAGCCAAAACCCAGCCAAAACACAAGAGAATATTTGAATATCGCACATTGTCAGAGACTGCCGTATTGGGAGGTTGCAAGTACAGCAGTAAAGGAAGCAACAGCAATATCCATCCTAAAATAAAAAGGATTGGAACATAATCATCAACAGGTAATTTTTTAGGGTCGGGCAGTGTAGGAAATTCGATTTGGTGTTCAGGAACTACTCGCTCAATATTCAATGGAGCATTACAAGATGGACAGTTATCTTTAACTATTATGCTGGCATGATTACGCGGACTGATTTTACTACTGAAACAACGTGGATTAGAACAACTAACAAAGAATTCCGGTTTAAGGTTTTTGAACCTAAAAAGTCTGGCTACACAAAGTGGCAGAATAAAAAAAGATCCAAGCCCCAGAATGAAAAACGCCTTATGGCCAAAACGAGTCAATAATGCAACAATAATAAAAAACCCAATACAGAAAATTGTTAGAAGTAGATATCTTCGAAAAGAGAATGTAGTATCAAAATAATAAACAGTGAATTGAGGTTTTTTTGCTGGTTTTCGTAGCAAATACACTCCAAAGAGGGTAGAGGCAAGACTCGCAGCCCAAATTACACTTCGCATTATTTGTGCTGCAGCTGTCAGGCTGTTCCAGTTAAAAAGAGCGCTTTCCGAAGGGTAATCAGGGTTGACTAAAATATTAATCTTTTTATTTTTGACCAGAGTAGTCCTTAACCAACGGTTATTGTCATGAAGTCGGGTTTCCTTTTTCCCAGAATATTCATTCTCGCCAATTTTATATTTCCAAACCAGAATCAGATACTGATCAATTTTATTACGCTTTGATCCAGCACGTTCCTGAATCCAATTTTCAGTAATAACCGCTGGCGTATTTTCCCAATCATTCTTCCGTATTTCATCATACAAAAAAGGTTTTCCGAATAAAAAAATACCAGCAAGTCCGGCCAACAACCAAAAACTTCTGTACAAATATTTTGACAGAATTTCATCTATTTTTAAACAGATTTTATGGTGATATTCTCGTATTTTAAATCTTACCTTTTTGCTCATTTTGATCATCCTCGAAAAACTTAATCACACAATGTCACGGCTATCTACAATTAAGGCCACAGCGGTTTGAAAATTCGGACATTTTGCTAATGCCTTTTCAAATAAGTCCCAGAAAAATCGGGGTTTATTCCCTAAGACGCTTTTAGCTAATCCGAGGGCTTGACCCGAAGAAAACATAATCACAGCCATCAAAAGAAGTCGCTGAGAATTCCAAATATATTTATTGTTTACATCGTGGCGTGCAACAGATAATAATCCTTGAATGCTAGAGAATACCCAAACAGTTGCAACCAAAATAAGTACAAAGGCCGCAACAATAATAATAGAAACTCTAGGTTCAAGCATATCTTCATTCTCCTAAAAGGACGTTAATTAAATAATACCGCAGCAATCCATGATTTGCAATTATGTTCCTAGGATTTTGCTTTCGTACCTTACATATTTCTCATGGTTATTCCAACTCTCCAACACCCTCTTCACTATTCTGCGACAATTTGAGTAATATTGTAGAAATGTTTTTGCAAAAGTACAATAAATATCAGTTCTAAGCGTATATTGTTACATGCACTCTTACCTTTAAAATTTGATTGTGAGGTTTCCATGGATAAATATTGGTTGATATTTTTAGTTGGGGTCGCGATGGGTTCAATAGTTTTCGCGGAGGAACCAGAGCAAACCGCGACACCGAACACCGCGCAAACTACAGCCCAAGACGCTACAGTAAACTCAGACACCGGTGAAAGACGTGGTCGCAGTGGGCGCAACAGTGAAGCTATGAAAGAGATGAGGGAAGCTTATCAGAAAGCTGACGAGCAACTCAAAGAAAAATTTCCCGCCGAATTTGCCGAAATCGAGAAACTCAGTCAGACTGACCGCCGTGCGGCATTTGAACAGAAACGCGCGTTGGCAACCAAAGCCGGTATTGAAATGCCTACTTTTAGCCGTAGTCGCACCTCCAGAAACAGCGAACAAAAACCATCAGAACCTGAAACCGCAAAAGATGATAAATTGGCAGAATGGCAAAAGATTAAAACCCTATTGAAGGAAAAATATCCGATTGAGTTTGCAGAATATGAGAAATTGCGTCAGACCGACCGTTCGGCGGCATTAATCAAACTCAAAGAGTTAGCGGATAAGGAAAAATTAACGTTGCCAGCAGCAGAAATTCCTGAAAACAAAATTCTTCCTCGAGATTTAGCGCGCTTAGTGCTTGAACGCGCCGAAAGTATTGTGCAACGACGTTATCCCGAAGAACATCAAGAACTCGAGAAACTGCGCGAAACCGACCCAGACGCCGCAAGGGATAAGTTCCGCGAATTGGTTAAGAAAGCTGGCCTTAGTTATGAAGAGCTAAAACGCCAAGTTTACGTTCGTCCACCATCGACCCGCGTGATTCAAGTTGAGACTCCAGCGCAAGCTCCAAACCCAACCCAGAATTACGGTAATGTTGGCAGAACGTCATGGACGCGTCCTCAGTAATAATTAAGGAGTTTTAATGTCATTATTTTCTACAACTGAATATGCGGCAATTACTATTGGTAGCGACGGCACATTACGTGGTGCGCGCCTGCGACGTAGCCACAAACGTTTATCGGTCAACCGGGTTTTCAAACTGTTACCAGATGATCGCGAACTAACTGAACGTTTCGGCGATGCCATTAAAAAACTTGAGCTCAAATCTGAACATATTTTAATCATCAGTTCACCGTTAGCCGGTGGGTTTTTCTTCACCGCAAGAACGCCCGAACTGGCCGTTCGCGAATTGGCTTCGACACTAGAATTTGATGCTCAACAGCAAGTATTACAGTTACCACGCGATTTCCGTTTACAATTCGTCAGTAAACCTGCGACTGAGGCCGAACTCGAGGTTTCAGTTTACGGTTTTCCGGCTGGCGCTTTGCAAAATTTATGTCGAATTCTGACGATCTGGAAACGGCGCGCGGATGCATTTATTTATCCACTACTCGCATTACCGGAACTACCTCCTGAAGAAAAGACTCTGTTGCCAGAATTAGATCCGGCGTTCTACTGGCAAGATGGTTCATGGCGTCCAACTTCCGTCCCAGACCATACGCTTTATAATGAAAATCTATTAAAGCTGATTAAAGAAGAAATTATTTTCGAACCTGAAGTTAAGGAAAAATCAAATTACGAAGACTTTATTACTGTTCTTGCGTTGTTGCGCTACGGGGCAAACAACGAATTTCGTCAACAACCCGGCTTGGCAGTTTTACCAGCCGCGCTAAGGCCGCAACGTTTACGTTCGCTAATCCGCACTGCCATTATACTGGCACTGATCATTGTTGGTTCTCTGGGTTTCAGCGGAATAAAATACTTAATTAAGTTCCGCAATGAGTACCAGCAATTGCAACAACAAACTGCTTCACAACTGAAGCGCACCGAGACTACGCGTCGAGCTTTGCGGGCAAAAGAGAAAGAACACAAAGAGATGATTCGTATCAATGAACTGAATATTGGCGATCATGAATTATTATTTAACTTAGCTCGGTTATCTGAAGCACTACCGCGCCAAGCCTTGGTCACCAATATGCGCTGGAATGAAAGTGGAGTAGACTTGACCATTCAGACATCACAACAAAATTTAGATATGGCGGCATCATTACGACGACTAACCAACTTTAGAGTTGGAACTCTCCAAAATCGCCAAATGAGCGAAACTATTATGATGATTTCACTGAAATTAAACCGCGTCGATAAAGGAAAATAAACGTGACAAATAATTGGTTAAAGAAATTCCGTGAATCCAAGAAGGCAAAAATAATTTTTTGCGTGCTTGGTTTGCTGTTTTCCCTGTTTTACCTACTCTGGATATTCGGTGGCAATATCGGCAGTTGGATTCCAAGCACCCAGCGCTTGGAAAATGTTCGCGCAGAACTTAAAAAAGCAAATGCGGCCGCGCTTGAAATAGATAAAAAACAGAAAGCCATTAACGATGCGGAGAAATTATACAAAACAAATCTGCCAAATTTTTGGAATGAAAAAAAACATGGTATAGCCAGTGTTGAGCTCCGCAAACGGATTGAACAATCCGCACAACGCGCTGGACTGAAACTTGGTAGCGTCGGAGCCGTCCGCCAAAACCGAATTAATAACGATCTACATTTTTTAGAGATTGATATGGCGACGGTTGAGACGCTAGAGCTTTTAGTACTGTTTTTCAATGAAATTTATAAAGAAAATCCTAAAATGTACTGGAAACGCGCAGATTTCCGTCATGAACATCTACAAAACTCTGAACGCCTAGCGTTTAGTGGCACTATTCGCTTAATAGGGTTAGAACAAAACAGCGAGGTCAAAAAATGAAAGCACTGTTGATTATTCTCAACTTAGGTTTAGCTTTGGGCGCGCTGTGGGGAGTTTCGGGTTTATTCAAAGCTAGCGAAAAAGTCGTTTACAGCACAGGACGGGATCGTTCGACAGAACGTGTTGATACCCAACCCAAGCCGACAGCACCAAAAACTAAAACTATGACCACCGATATCGCGAGGCAATTAACCACTGGCAATAATTTATTTAATATTAGCCGTTGTCCTGACGCCGTCGCTGGGCGTGGCGGACGCAGTCCCAATACTCAATTGACGTTACTCGGAATTTATAAAGTAGGTCCCAACCAAGGCGCAATAATCCAGCAAAGCCGGCAAGTTAGGCGCAGTATGTTCAATAGAACTACTCAACAACAGCCTGCTTCAACTCAACAGTTTTTCCGGATCGGTGAAACCTTGCAAAACGGTTACATGCTAAAATCAGTCGGCAATAATACCGTAACATTGTCACGCAACGGTAGCCCCATGGAACTCCAACTTGAGCCGGCAGGTAAAAATATCAGTAGTGCCGCGACCCAAGCCGCACAAGCCGCCGCGAATCGTCCACGCACTCCCGCAGAGATACAGCAGATGATGATGATGGGACAGATGAGAATGATGCAATCTATGATGCGCCAACAAGGGCAGATATCGCAACAACTACAGTCGGGTGGAGCAACTAGCCGTCAGCGAACTACTGGCACGACAAGAACTAATACACGAAGATAAATATTTTAACATAAAAAACAGGATGAAAAAATGATCAGGACTTCATTTAACAAAATTGGCGGTAAAATATTAATTTTAGGCATAATCGGATTGTTGACTTTACTCAACAGCGGTTGTCAGGGTTTATTCTCAAAAAAGGATGAAGCACCGGAACCCAAAGATCAATTCGCTTTTATTCAAAAACAGGATGAAAGAAGATATTCAGAGCAAGTTGAAAGGTCTCAAGATATGGTAGTTTCCGCTGAAGAGCCATTTTCAGAAGAGATCCGAGCTGAAGCGGAAAAACTGTCAAGTGTTCTAAAAACTCCACGGATGACCACGGCCAACAAAAAAAACACTCCGTTTTATGAAGATTTTATTATCCTCGATGCCGATGAAAGGGTTGAGGTGATGCTTACTTTCAACAGTGCGCCATTGGTCGATACTCTGCCAGCGTTCGCTGACATCTTGGGATTCAACTTTACCGCTGATAGTGAAATCAAAAACCTAGTTACTTTGAATATTAACTCAACAATGACCCGGCGTGAATTATGGGAAACGTTGGAGGAAACGCTCCGAGTTGCTGGAATAGGAGTCCTGAAAAACGGTCAATTTTTACAATTTTTACCGGCAGCAAAAATGCCAGCTTATAGCGGATTAGGAAGAGGTAACCGTTTTAACGCTAATTATGAAGTTATTTCATACGCGCTGCGCAGTTCCAACGCCAAAGAGATAGCGGCACAATTGAAACCATTTTTAACGAAAGAAGGGGCGATTATTGAATTAAACCGTCAAAATGTTTTGGTCATCAGTGATCACAGTGGCAACAGCGCCAAATTAATGGAGATTTTAGAGGCGGTCGATCAATCGGGCCGTACAAATTGGCCACGTGCAGTGATTTATTGCCGCAATGTCAAACCATCAAAAATTGGCACGGAACTTGCGACTATTTTGCCAATGCTTGGTTTGCCAGTAACGCTGTCCACTGACCGTGTTGAAGAGCCCGGCGCAGTCAGATTAAGTAGTATCGACCGTTTACAACTAATTGCGGCAACCGCAGCCACCGAGGAAGCGATTAACGAGATCAAAAAATGGATACAAATTCTCGACAATGCTGAATCTTCTGACCAAGAACGCGCTTATATCTACAAGATCGCCAACGGCAAAGCCGCAGAATTAGTGCAAGCATTATCAGTGATCTTCTCCACGCAAGGCTCGACCTTGACCGTTGATACGGCTTCCGGTGACAGCAGAACCCAACAATTGACTCAACAAGCCACCCGCGCTCCAATGACATCAACAGCCGGCACTACGGCGGCCGAGCGTGGCTCAACTAATTTACAGCTCAACACTCAGATTGACCGAGCGTCTGGAGTATTCGAAACACCAGTGCGAATTTTCGCTGATGGCGTCCATAATCGTTTAGTCATTCGCACGACGCCGCGAACTTATGCTACGGTCAAAGCTTTGCTAGACCGGTTGGATGTTGTCCCAGCACAAGTTCTGATGCAAGTGTTGATTGTCGAGATTACGCTGGGCAAAGGTACCGAATTTGGTGTTGAGTTCGGCAATAAATCGGGCGGTAACAACTTCGGCACTTCGGTCGGAACAAACTACAACAACCTAACGGCAGCTCCAGGTGAACCACCCAAAGAGGGGTTTTCATTGGGACTTTTTAACCCTAACAACCCGGAAGAAAAATTCGGGTTTTTGCGCGCATTGGCAGAACGCCAGAAAGTTAGCTTAATCTCTAGTCCACAACTAGTGGTGACGAGCAACACTGAAGCCGAAATCAGAGTTGGGGAACAGGTTCCACTGCTTCAATCAGATATTACTAATACCGCATCGGCAGGCTCAATGAGCCGCTCCTACACCTACAAAGAAACTGGGATTATTCTAAAAGTCACGCCACAGGTTACCAGTACCGATCTGATTTCATTACAGCTTGACCAAACCGTATCAGAAGCAATTCCAAATAAAATCACCAATGCGACTGAAACCCCAGTAATTAAGGAACGCGTTTTAAAAACCGCCATGACCGTAACCAATGGCAGAACCATGGTTATTGGCGGAATTATTCAAGAACGTACAGAGAACAACCTCAAATCGATACCGTTCATAGCAGATATCCCATTTATTGGCGAATTACTGGGAGATACCATTATGAGTGCCAAACGGACAGAAATGCTCGTTTTGATCACTTGTTATATCGTCAATGAAAAGAGTCAAATTAAAGATATGGTGACTCGTTATAATGACGCGGTCAAGGCACTGAGCGTTTTCGAAGAAGCGATTGAAGAACGCAAAGCTGAAAACAAAGTAAAAGTTGTGACGACTAAACAACCAGATATTGGCTCTTCATCAACAAAGGACGTTAAATAAATTCGATGAAAACCAACGTTTATACTGATTATCATAATCTAGACCAACAACTGGTCACGCTTGACAACCTACTAGCGGGGCGAGCGCCGGAATATCGTGAACTCGTTAACGAATTGGGCACCCGTGCTGCCGGAAGAAAATTGGTTGAGAATGGTACGCTAAGCGAACCAGAACTGATTGCTCTTTATACTTCAGCATTGGAGATCGAACCCGCGAACGAAGATGAATTAGAAACGCCAGAACAATATCCCGGTTTATCTGGCGAATACCTCAATACCAATCTATGTCTGCCATATCAATGGGATGAAAGTTCCATGCAGTTGTTGATTTGTGATCCCTATGATATTTATAAACATGTTTGCCAAGTCAAGCAAGCTTTATCGTTGGATTGTGGGTTTATTTTGGTGCGTAGGACGTATTTAGAACGGTTGCTAAGCCGCAACCAACAGCAAGACGCGGAAAGTGCCGATGAACTGGCCGCGGCGGAAGATGAAAACACGTTGCGTTCAATGGCTGGAGAGGCGCGCATTGTGCGTTTGGTTAATGATATTTTTGGCCGCGCAATTGAGCTTGGAGCCAGTGATATCCACATCGAGCCGGGCGAGGAAAATGTTGCTATCCGTTGTCGAGTTGATGGTGTTTTAACTGAAATCATGAGCACACCGCGCAATCAGTTTCCCGCTATCTCATCACGTATCAAATTGATTGCCGGACTTAATATTGCGGAGAGCCGTTTGCCTCAAGATGGACGCACCAACTTCCAACTTGGCCGTACTAAATTAGATATGCGAGTCAGTACTATTCCGATTTTAACTGGCGAGAGCATTGTATTACGCCTCTTAAATAGGGAAGCAATAACCTTTGACTTAAAAACTCTCGGCATGTCGGAAGGACATCTGAAACAGTTTAACGATCTGATCCGTATTCCGCATGGTATGATCTTGGTGGTAGGGCCAACTGGAAGCGGGAAAACCACTACCTTGTACAGCGTGATTTCACAATTAAATGATCAACGTAAAAAGATTATTACCATCGAAGATCCTGTCGAATACAAAATGGCAGGATTGTGCCAGATGCAGGTCAATGCCAAAGTTGGAGTGACATTCGCTTCGGGATTACGTTCAATCGTGCGTCAGGATCCAGATATTATTCTAGTTGGCGAAATTCGTGACCGCGAAACCGCCGATATTGCCATTAATGCGGCTTTGACTGGTCATTTAGTGTTGAGCACTCTGCATACAAACGACGCGGTAGGCGCAGTAACTCGTTTGATTGATATGGGCGTTGAAGGATTTTTAGTTGCGTCTGCTCTGTATGGCGTGTTGTCGCAACGTTTAGTGCGTAAAACCTGCAAAACCTGTAACGGGGCTGGCAATAATGAAGCTGGATTACGTTGCCGGATTTGTAACGGATCGGGATTTAAAGGTCGAAGTGGGATTTTCGAACTGTTGCGAATGAATGACGAAATCAGACGTGCGGTTAATACCAATTTACCAAGTTCTGAAATTGAAAAATTAGCGATTCAGAACGGTATGGTAACGTTATTGGAAGATGGCCACGCTAAAGTTCGAGATGGGGTTACCACTGCTGAAGAGTTGACCCGTTCAACCGCAGAATTATGAGGGTGAATTTGAGCACTAACAACTTAAAATCAACATTTTTACAGCGTGATAACTATGCCATTTTATAAATATATCGCAGTGGCTCCGGGCAGCAACCCCCAGGAGACCATTATTGAAGCGGATAACGCCGGGGAGGCGTTGAATAAGTTGCGCACCAGCGGTTTGCGCCCGATCCGTTTTTGTGGCGAAACAGATGCTGGAGTTGGCGTAAAATCATTCATGACGCGTTCCAAGGTTAACGCCTTTGAATTAACCGACCAGCTTGCGCCGCTGTTAATTGCTAGTATTCCGCTGGAACGGGCTTTGGCAATTATTACTGAAACTTGCGATAATGAATCTCAACGCCAATTCGTCACTGCACTGCGTCAGGGGTTACACGAAGGGAAAAAATTCTCCGATTTAGTGCGATCGTACGGCCCAGTATTCCCAGGGTTCTATGCTAATTTAATTGAAGTTGGCGAAGAGACTGGATGTTTGCCTGAAGTGGTCGAAGAGTTGCGCAGTTTTATGGCAGAGAGTCGTGAATTAAAAGAATTTATTACCACCAGCTCGGTTTATCCTGCAGTAGTGTTGACACTGATTTTAATTGTGACGATATTGATGTTTACCGTTTTCGTACCGAAATTCGCACAAATATTTGTCGATATGGGACGCGAACAACCTCCGTCAATGGTGTTTTTACTGATTATGAGCGACATTATGCTGTGGTCATGTTTGATTCCGCCTTTAGCAGTGTTAACATGGTGGTTCGTGAAATGGCGCTACGGCGCCGCGCGCATTAACGAGTGGCGTAGCGGAGTAATCTTAAAAATACCAGTTTTTGGTAAATTGTTGATCGAAATTGAGAATGGACGTTTTATTCAAACACTGTCAATTTTAGTTACCAATCATGTTGATATCATTCGCACGGTGCGCATCGCCACCAAGGTGATTCAAAATCAGGTAATTCGCGATAGTTTTAATGGCTTGGAACGGCGTCTCAAAGGCGGAGAAAAGCTGTCCGCGTCAATCAGTGATAACGAATACGTCCCGCCCGGCACAGCAGCTAAAATCAGGGTTGGCGAAGAATCGGGCTATGTTGGAGAGATGTTAAAAAGAGTGGCGGAACATCTGGAAGAGAGCACCCGCCGTAAAATCAAACGCATGTTGAGCGTATTCGAACCGGCGATGATCATTTTTCTTGCCGCTCTGGTACTGATCGTGGTCGTTTCGATATTTTTGGCAATCATGGAGATTAATCAGGTTGGAGCCTGATTGGTAATAATGAAAAGAAATTTAAAAACATGGAGAAAAAGATGAAAAAAAGAAAGTTAAAAGTTGTCCGATTTACGCTTATTGAAATCGTGGTCGTGATCGTAATTCTAGTGATGTTGGCCTCAATTGCAACGCCACTGTACATGCGGCACATTAGTAGCGCCCGGATTAGTACTGCCGCCACGCAAATCAAATTGCTGGAACAATCGCTGATGGATTTCAAACTGGACATGGGCAAATATCCAGATACCGCAGACGGTTTGCGGGTCTTGGTGGAAAACATCAATCAGGAAGAGAAATGGAAAGGCCCGTACATTAAACCAAACGTCCCCAAAGATCCCTGGGGCAATGAGTATAACTATGTTTGTCCAGGTGAACATGGCGAATTTGATCTGAGCAGTTACGGCGCAGATGGACAACCAGATGGCGAAGGCGAAGATGCTGACATCACTAATTGGAAATAGAACAAAACAAAAAACTCCACTATTGGATAATTCTCAAGATTATTTATGGTAACTTGGCACTCAATAAAAAATGTCATAATTCACGAGCGCATAATGCGCGCGCGAATTACAACACGTAACTTACACTTACAACGGCGTGACTTCACCTTACTGGAAATTATCGCGGTAATTGTGATCATGATGATTGGAGCCGGTGTGGCGTCAGTCTATTTACGCTCTGGTTCAAGCTCCGCATCTTTCGACCAAGCGGCGCGTGAATTCAAAGCGTTGGCATCGCAAGCTCGAATCCAAGCGATGGAACTGGGCCGAGACCGGGTGATCTCTTTTTACCCTACAAGCCGCACGTTCCGAGCTGGCGAACCGGAACAACTCGAGCGCGACGAAGCGACCGTTATTGTGACCGAAATGCCATCAGCACTGGTTACGGATAATAATTCTGAGCGATGGACAGATCCCGAAAAATTCGCCAAGCTAAGCTGGAAATTACCCGATGATTATGAACTGGACGCGGAAAGCAATTTGGGCACGGAATACAGCAGTGGCGATGAAAGCAGCGTGGAGGTGTTTCGTTTTTTCCCTGACGGTGGTGGTTCGGGAACCCGTCGATTTGTTATGAATTTTCAGGGAATGAAACGGGTTTTCACTATTTCCGGTTTAACTGGATTATTGATCGAAAGTAATGAATAACACGGTAGTAATTAAAAATGATTTGTAGCAAAAAACGGTTCTTCTGCATTTGATGTA
>DLIO01000099.1 GCA_002483765.1 Lentisphaeria bacterium UBA7640
CATCAAATGCAGAAGAACCAAAAATAGTTCCTAATATGCAGTTCAGCTAACGGCGTACCGTCGCGGCTGAGTTCAACCGTCACGCCATGAAAACACCAAAAAGCACGCAAAAGGGAATCTAACCACAGAGAACACGAAAGGCGTTTTAACCACGGAAATAAAAGTAGCATAATTCTAGTTTTGAATTCACTCGCGCATAATGCGCGCGCTAATTTAAAGCTAAAATTACACATGTTTTTCTGTGTATCCCGCCTACCTGCCAAAGCTTTGGCGCAGGCAAGTGGTTAAAAGTCCTTCCCAATTCCCAATTTCGTATCTGTGTTTGTTTGTGTCCATCCGTGTTTAAACTCCCTTCCCAATTTACCCTTACTCTTTTCGTGTCTATTCGTGCCATTCGTGGACAAAAACTCCCTCCCGATTTTCATTTCTTATCTGTGTTTGTTTGTGTCCATCCGTGGTTAAACTCCCTTCCCAATTTCCCCTTACCCTTTTCGTGTCTATTCGTGCTATTAGTGGACAAAAACTCCCTCCCGATTTCCATTTCTTATCTGTGTTTGTTTGTGTCCATCCGTGTTTAAAATCCTTCCCAATTTCTCCTTACTCTTTTCGTGTCTATTCGTGCCATTCGTGGACAAAAACTCCCTCCCAATTCCCAATTTCGTATCTGTTTTTGTTTGTGTCCATCCGTGTTTAAAATCCTTCCCAATTTCTCCTTCCCCTTTTCGTGTCTATTCGTTCTATTCGTGGACAAAAACTCCCTCCCGATTTCCATTTCTTATCTGCGTTCATTGGCAGTTAAAAGCCCTCTTCAGTATTCAATAATCAATAATTTATGGCATGACTAAAACTTTATAAATTATTTAATAATTAGTTGTTCGTCACAGTTTATGAGCTATTTTAAGTTGTTAAGAATTTAAATTGTTGATTGAAGAGTTATCGATCATTACAAAATTTCTCAACCATTCACTAGAAAACAACAGGAATGTTCAATGAAAATGCGAAAATTTAGAATTAAGTATCTAATATTGGCGATTTTGGTTTTGGTCAGCATAGGTTGTATCGGTAGTTTCGGCTATCTTATGTTCAGGAATCGACAAAAAGTTGAACGTTTTAAAATAGCGATGAGTGATTTTGAAAAGGGAAATTATAAACAAGCCGAGATAGGTTTTCAAGCAGTGTTGCGCAATGACCGCAACAATGAAGTTGCGGTAGCAAAACTTGCAGAGTTGGCGGAACGGCGCGAAAACTGGCCGGAAGCGGCATATTATTGGAGTCGTGCCACTGCGCTCAACGCGTTCATACCGGCTTATTTTGATTCAGCAATCAAAACTTTATTCAAATGCCGCGACTTCGTTGAATTGGTGCGGCTGTTGGAACAACAAAAAGGTGCCAGAACTATCTCCACAAAACAAGATGTAATCTTGGCTTTTTCACATTTCATGTTGCGTAATTCCGGGGCAGCACGGACACTTTTGAGTCAGGTCGACCGACAAAAACAAGCTTCACTGCCGCTGGCCAAACTTTTAGAACTTTATCTACAAATGAGGACGAAAACTAATTCTGAAATCATTGTTGAATTGAATAATCTTGCTAAATCTGACGATCCTGATACTAGTTTTGAATCGCTATCCGCGCTTTCTGTCGTTTATCAAAGTGAGAAAAAAATTGCTGAAGCGGAAAAGAGTTTAAAGTTAGCAGTGGAGTTGAACCGGTTTGCCGGTTTACCACCACTTGCCGATTTTTATCTGTTCCGTGGCGATCATGCCGCTGCCGCCGCCGCTTTCCAGGAAGCCTTGAGTTTTGGGCCATCCTCAGGCATTGCAGCAAAACTGGGGGAAGTGTTAGCAGCGCAGAAAGACCGGGCTGGAATCCTTAAGTTAGCCGAGTCATATCGTTCAGGGAATCGTCAAACTTTAAAAACTGGCTATTATCTCGATGCTCTCGCGGCATTTTTGCAGAGTGACTGGAAAACCATGGGGGAAAGCCTTCGACACCTCGATGGCTCATTTAATTCTCCACCGGCCATTTTGATGGAGCTTTGTCTTGGCATTTATGAGGCCGATCCGGCAAAAGCGGAACGCGCATTGGTACGCTTAAACTTGGATAACCGTCTGAAACCAGTGGCTGTTCGGGCATTGCAACTTACCATGCCATTTATTATCAGTCTGGTTCAACAACAACGCATTCAAGAAGCTGCAGATTTAGCGCGACAGTTACAGAAAGCTGGAGTTTCTGATATCATCGTGGCTCGTCTAGTTTTGGCCGACAATCTACGTCAAAACATTTCGGTTCCGTCCGAGATAAAACGTGCGCTCGAAAATTTCCCACAAGATCATGTTCTACTCGGTGTCGCAGCGACGGACGCATTGCGGGCTGGTCGTTATGCTGAAGCCTTAAAATATGCAGAAACGAACCAGAAAAACGGGATAACCGCGACTGAAGTTCAACTTCAACGTGCAGCAGCGCTCGAAGGATTGAATCGACCAGCTGAAGCGACTGCCGAATTCAATCGGATTATTAGCGCTAATCCTGATAATCTAGAGCTTTTACAACTCTTTATCGACTTTGGCGTACGCAATAAGCGCAGTGAAGACTTAAAAAACCTAGTAGCAAAAATTAATACGCAGGAAGACGCAAAGTTTAAACAGTTCATTCCCTATATTGAGGCTGAAATCGCATTTTTAAGTAAAGATAAAAAGTTAGTGAAATTTCATTTAAAAGATGCCAAGACGGACCGGCCGCAGCTGATTTTTCGCGCCGCAGTGCTTTATGGCTTGATCGATGAACTCGATGCTGGGATTGCAACCTATCAGAAAATTATTGACTCTTACCCCGATCATGGATTGGTGAAGATCAACTTATCGGAACTTTATGCGGCAAAAGGGATGAATCAAAAGGCTTTAGAAGTCGCAGAAGCAGCGTGGAAAGCAGATCCAAATCGTTCAGAGATTCTCGAATGCTATGGTATTCGCCTTGCCACCATGGGCAACCTTAAAGAAGCCGCGACTATCCTCGAACAATCACTGGCCAAAAGTGCAGGAAGTTCAGAGCGCGCTCTAGGTGCTTGGCAAACTGTTCAAGAAAAATTGATTGAACAGGAGTTTACCAATGGGAATTATACCGAATCCCGGGACGCCTGTCGCAAGTTGCTCCGCCGCAGTCCAGGACATCCCAAAGCAATACAATATCAAACGAAGTTGAACGAAATCGAAAAACAACAGAAAGAGCAAGGATAACAATGAATGGTTTATTTAAAACTTTGCGCAAGGCTCCAACAGCGACAATCGCGTTTAGTGTTGTTTGGATTGTAACAACATTTAGGGCTTTATCTATCGCGTCTGGAGAATGGGAACGGACTTTGCCATTATTATTGCTCGCAGTCGCAACTGCTTGGAATGTGTTCTCGAAACATCGCAATCCTACTCATATCCTCTTGGCAAAAAGTATCGCGTGGGTGATGCTTTTGCTTGCGCCAATCGCGTTGTTATTGCCGACGACGGATGTTACCACCGTGTTATTTCTGCAAGTTTGGGCTGTTTGCGTATTCAGTTTGGGATTGCGTTCTGGAGCATGGATGGGCATTCCGCTGGCTCTCTGCTTGCTGATTATTCCGTACCAAGAACAACTCTCGCTCTTTTTTAGTTATCCATTGCGCCTTATTTCAACAATTATCTCGGCCGAAACGTTGCTGTTATTTGGTTGCAACATCCAGTATGATTTGACCACGATCACGGTTGGAACCTCTAAAATCGCCATTACTGATGCCTGTAGCGGAATCACTCAGCTTGAGGTTCTGCTGTTGCTTTGTTATCTGGTGGTGTTACGTCAGCATCGTTCCACTCTATGGCGTGGCCTTCATTACCTCTGCATGTTACCAGTTATCATTGCAGTAAATTCATTTCGTTTGATCGTAACGGTGTTGTTGTTTTTCTTAATTGGCACCAAGGCGTTTGATGATTTTTGGCATGTATCGCTGGGTTATTTACTAGTCATCTGCGTAGTTTTGATCTTTTGGTGGATTGGCGCATTATTCCCACAAAATCAGGAGGATAAGCAATGAAAACTGTTCATAATATATTAAAGCCAATGTTGCTGATCGTTGGTTTTGTACCGCTTTTATGGAAACTCCCCTACATGGCGACGGCATGGCAAAACTCTCCATTAGATCGTTGGGACTGGATTTTCTTTATTCTGTTTGCTCTAATCTCTATAATGCTATGGCCACGCTTAAAACGTTATTCCAGCGATAATCTCGATTTAAGTGCTCTCTTTGTCGCAGTGCCATTTTTACTGCTTTTTTTCGCTTCTTTTGTCGTTGATATTCATTTGATGGGGATTGTTGCGGCAGTTTTTTTCAGCTGGTCAATGTGCTGGTTGGTGCTGGGCTGGCGTTCTGCATATCTAATTTTCCCGGCTTATGGCATTTTAGCGCTTGGCGGCACCAGTACTACTTATTGGCTTACTCATTTTTTCGAAATCTCGGGATTATTGATCAAAATAATAGTAGTATTATTACTCGCGATCTGGCTATTAACGACTTTAATCTTCAAGTTTCAACCGCGTAAAAATAGTTTCTGTTTTTGCATCGTCGCGCTGCTTGTGATCCTGTTTTCGCCAAAACAACTCAATACCTTGCAATATCAAGGGGCACCATTTATACCGGAATTTTCTTCATTGCAGTTTGGCGACTTTCTTGGTCGCAAGCAACCGATAACCGAAGCGGATCAGCGTTTTTTTGCTGACAGCAAGTTGGAGAAATATCAGTTTGCTTCTGATACCGCTGCACTTGGAATTCTTGCGGTTCATTGCGGTAAAGACGTTCACCAAATCCATCCAGCAAGCCACTGCCTCCAAGCCGGCGGATGGCATATCGATTCAGAATATATGCGTGAAGTGAACATCAGTGGCAGGTTGTTTCAAATCACCGAAATCTCGGCTCGTAAGCAGGGCTATTCAATGCTGATTTGGTGTTGGTACAGCAATCACGATTTCTCTACTGGAAGTTTTATCGGTTTTAGGCGTCATTGGAGCAGAAATATTGATTGGTTCACTTGGCAAATCAGCACGCCCATAGTTGATTCTGAAGATGAAAGCCGTCAAGTCTTGACGAAATTTCTTTCCCAAGCACCCAAAAAGCTCACCCAATAATGGCCGAAAGTACTAAAATCAAAATTTTACTTGGCGGCGTCCCTTTAGGCTGCGATAATATTGGCGACGAAGCAATTCTCGCTTCCGCAATCGCTATTTTTCGGCGCGTAATTCCCAATTGTGAGTTAACCGTATCTACTGCCCAACAAGTTGAAACGGAACGCAAATTTAACTGTAAAACTTTACCGCTTTACGGTTTTGATCCCAATTTGCCGATAAATGAGCTGCGTCAAGTTATTAGCAATTATGACGCGTTTATCTGGTTTGGCGCAACGGGTCTATCGGATTACCCCGAAGTCGCTTGTGAGTTGCTAGAAATCGCGCAAAAGGGCAAGCTAACCACGGTGTTGTGGAACGTTGGAATGAATGACACTTTGAACCCAATGCTGTATCGAGTGCGTGGTAAACGATTACAGTTATGTCGCCTTGTCAAATTATTCACCGGCGTTGATTGCGCTGCCAAACTGGAGCGCTGGATTACCAATCGAGTAAAAAAACGGATCGCGTTGGCGTTACGGCGATGCCAATTAGTGGTCCTTCGTGACGCTGAATCTTTGAGCGAATTGCGAAAATGTGGAGATTTTCCAGATGCAACCTTCGGGGCTGATTCGGCGATTCTTCAAAGTTCGGCGAACATTGATGAATTACCTTGGAATAAAGATGAACATCGTCTTTTTAACGCTGCTGAAAAACGCATTGCTATATGTTTCTCAGCACAAAGTCCGCTGCGCGACCTCAGCCGTTTTGCCGCTTGGCTTGATCATTTAAATGAAACAGAAAATGTTTTAACCGTAATGTTACCGATGAATCCCAAAACAGATTACGCATTAATGAATGAACTGCGTCGGCAACTTAAACATCCTAGAAAAACCATTATGCCGAAATTTCAAGAGCCTGAAGAGATTCAATCTGTAGTCGCCCAATGTCAACTAGTGATCAGCAGCCGACTTCATTTGATGATTTTGGCGCTTAATTATTTAGTACCGTGCATTGGCATCGCGCGCGGCACCAAAATTAATTCATTTTTAGAGAAATTTGGACTTCCTGTAGCCGGAACCACTGATGACGTTGATTTCGAGGTTCTTGATATCCAAACACACAAATATCTTGCATCCAACGAATTCAGCACACCAGCACAAACGGCGCGCGATAAAATGCTGGAAAAATTATCTAAAGCAGAAAAAAAATTGAGCGCGGTTTTTAAGAAAATTTGACCGTAAAAAATATTAAAAGAACGACATAACTTTGGTTTCCAATTCGCGCGCGCATAATGCGCGCGCAAATTGAGAATGTTAGTTATGACGAACAGATGTGTTACACAAATTTTCTATCTGAGGATTCACTCCTCGTTTTATTGCGCCTTTTTAACATAGATTGCACTTCGAAGACCGTCGAACTCTTGGCCGTGCTCCACCACCACTACCACCAATGATTTTTGGAAGAAGTAGTGCATGATTTTGTTTGGCCGTTTTCTTCCAGCACTTAGGAATTGCTGATTGAGTAGCTTTTACGGAAAGCACGTTTTAAATTGCAAATGAATTAATCCAGTTTATAGTACAAACCAATCGTGATACATATTATAAGTCTGGGGACGCAATTAGAAAATGACTGTAGAACAATATCTTGACAGTATCAATAAACGTTATAAACTCGGCAACGCCACTGAGCATACTTTCCGTGGCGATTTGCAGCAACTCATTGAAAGTTTATCACCCGGAATAAATGCGACCAATGAACCGAAAAGGCAAGCTTGCGGCGCTCCTGACTACATCATTACAAAAGGAGATATTCCGATTGGTTTTATTGAAGCTAAAGATATTGGGGACAAAGACCTGGAAGGCGCGAAGAAAACTGGTAACAAAGAACAGTTCGACCGTTACAAAGCCTCTTTGGGGAATTTGATTTTTACCGATTACTTAAACTTTCTGCTTTATCGCGACGGACAGTTCGTTACTAGAATTGCCATTGCTGAAATAAAAAACGGCGCGGTAGTTCCGCTTCCTGACAACTTTGCAACTTTTTCCAGTCTGATTAAAGATTTCAGTTCGCATCTTGCTCAGACTATAAAAAGTCCGAAAAAACTGGCGAAAATGATGGCTGGAAAAGCCAAGCTACTTTCCCAAATAATTGAAAACGCATTAAACAGCGACGAAGCTTGCAGTGAAGACAGTACGCTGAAAGACCAGATGGACGGCTTTAAGCGTATTCTGATTCACGATATTACCGCTAAAGGTTTTGCTGATGTCTATGCTCAAACCATTGCTTATGGCATGTTTGCCGCTCGTTCGCATGAACCTACACTAAAAACCTTCAGCAGGCAGGAGGCGGCGGAGCTCATACCGAAATCCAATCCATTTTTGCGCAGACTATTCGGCTATATTGCCGGTCCAGATATTGATGACCGCATTAAATGGATTGTGGATATTTTGGCGGAAATATTTCTGGCCTGCAACGTTAAGGAAATATTAAAAAACTACGGCAGGTCAACCAAAACTGAGGACCCCATTATTCATTTTTACGAAACCTTTCTGAGCGAATACGATCCAGCTTTGCGTAAAGCTCGTGGCGTCTGGTACACTCCGAAACCTGTTGTAAGTTTTATCGTCCGCGCCGTTGATGATATTCTAAAAAACGAATTTGGTTTGCAGCAGGGCTTGGCCGATGTCAGCAAAACAAAAATCAAAATTAATCTTCAGAAAACCGACAAGCGCTTTAAAGACAATATCAAAATCATTGAAGAGGAAGTCCACAAAGTACAAATACTTGACCCCGCCACCGGAACTGGAACCTTTTTAGCCGAAGCCATAAACCTCATCCGCCAAAAATTCGCCGGTCAGCAGGGCATCTGGAGCCAATATGTGGAAACTCACCTGATCCCGCGCTTAAACGGTTTTGAACTGCTGATGGCAAGTTATGCCATGGCGCACTTAAAACTTGATCTGCTGTTGACCGAAACCGGCTACAAACCAACCCGCGATCAGCGACTCAGAGTATTTCTTACCAACAGCCTCGAAGAATTTCACACCGACACCGGCTCATTATTTGCCACTTGGTTAGGTCATGAAGCAAATGAAGCCAACTACATCAAACGCGATACTCCCGTTATGGTCATCATGGGCAACCCGCCGTACAGCTTGAGTTCATCAAATAAAGGGAAATGGATTGAAAGTTTAACTGAGGATTACAAAAAAGACTTAAATGAACAAAATTACAATGCTCTCTCAGATGATTATGTCAAGTTTTTAAGATATGCTCAGTATCATATTGATAAAAATGGAATGGGGATTGTAGCTATGATTACAAACAATTCATTTATAGATGGAATAACTCAGCGACAAATGAGAAAGTCCCTTCTAAATACATTCGATACAATTTTTATATATGATTTACATGGTAGTGTCAAGAGAAAAGAAAAAGCGTTAGATGGCACAATAGATCAAAATGTTTTTGATATTCAGCAAGGGGTTTCAATAAGTTTGTTTATTAAAAAGGGGCTTAATAAAGCTAATAAAAAAAACATATACCATTTTGATAGTTTTGGAAAACGTGATAAAAAGTACGAGGAATTGATTAATGGTAGCATTGACAGTATTAAGTGGTCTCCTATTATTCCAACAGCACCTTATTGGTTTTTTGTCCCCAAAAATGATTTAGGTTTAGAATCCTATAATTCAGGCATTAATGTGAATCAATTGTTCAATGTTTCAGGCAATGGAATAAAATTCAGAAAAGACAATTTACTAATAAAATCAATGTATACACGTCAAGATGTGTTGAATATGTTAGAAGATATCAATAATCTTGATGTGAAATTGGTTTATAGTAAATATAGTTTTGAGGCAACGCCTGATTGGAAATTGGAAGATAAAAAACACCTTTTTAAATTAAATGATACCGAAAATATAGCTTTAATTGAATATAGACAATTCGATAAGAAGTATTCTTATTATCCTTTAGACACAATTAACCAGATTATTGTAAGAGGCGATTCAAGAAAAAACCTGATGCAAAATTACGTTAGGGGTGAAAATACTGGGTTAGTAATAGGAAGACAAGGTCAAGTTGTGGGAGATATGCAATGGAATTTAGTCTTCATTTGTAATCATCCAACTGATATGAATATTTTTTATAGAGGTGGAGGTATTAATTTCCCACTTTATCTCTATCCAGCAGGGCAATTAGAACTAGGTCAAGCCAGCGCAAGAACGCCTAACCTGAACCCCGCAATTGTAAAGCAAATCGCCGATAAATCAGGCTTGACTTTCACCAATGAAAAGGAAGCGGTTGAAGGAACTTTTGCGCCGGTAGATATTTTGGATTACATCTATGCGGTGTTGCATTCGCCGGGCTACCGGGAGAAGTACAAAGAGTTTCTGAAAATAGACTTTCCGCGGGTTCCGTATCCGAAAGACGCGGCGACCTTCTGGCAATTAGTCCAATTGGGCGGAGAACTGCGTCAGATACATTTACTGGAATCGCCGACGGTGGAAAATTATATTACCCAATATCCGGTTGACGGCAGCAATCTGGTGGACAAGATAAAATATCAGGACGGCAGCGTTTACATCAATGAAATGCAGTATTTCGGCGGCGTGCCGGAGACAGCCTGGAATTTTTACATTGGCGGTTATCAACCAGCGCAAAAATGGCTAAAAGACCGCAAAGGTCGGCAATTAAGCTTTGAAGATATTCTACACTATCAAAAGATAATCGTTGCCCTGACCGAAACCGCCCGAATCATGTCTGAAATAGATAAAATAGAAATTGAGTGAGAATTCTTAATGGAACCAAATTCAAAAACAAAACGTGTTTATGCCGTGCCGCAACAAAAAAAACAATAAGGAGTAGAAAAATGTCAAAAGTAAATGTAAGCAAAATATTTGGAAAAATCCAATATGTCGATGCTTTCCCTGATTACAGGGTAGAAGTAGTTAACGCATTTCCAGACTTAAAAGTTAAAGAAGTATCTGCATTCCCTAATGCGCCTGGAAAATGGAAGATTGTTACTGCTTTCCCTGACTTCAAGATAAAAAAAGTTAAGGCTTTCGGAGACTTTAAAATCAAATTTGTTAGTGCATTCCCTGGTCCTGTAAAAAAGTCTTGAACAAATAATAATTTTAGTAAAGACTAATAAATCGCGTTAATAAGCGGGGTTCAATAAGCAGGGTCTGTTCCTTTAAAAATAGAATATTTCAGCTCAAATATCTTCAAGTATTCCTATTTTGTGTTCTTGTTTTGACAAGGTGACGCGTAGGATATTAAAATAAGAAAAATCGGGCTGTTTTGAAAAAACAAGTTTAAATCTAAAAAGAACTTGAAAAAGGATAGGATTTGTAGTTCATTGATATAGTTGCAATAATTAATCGCCAAGGAAATACTATACCGACAGACCCCGAGTAAAAAAAAGGATATTAGGTTTTGAATAAAAACAGAGAACAATTAGATAATTCATTATTTAATGACTTTATGGGAGCCACAAATAAGGCGGATTTTATTAATTTAAATCCAGGGAACTACCAAATTCTTGACGGAAATGACCTAGGAGAATATTTGAAGTCTACCGGATATAGGGAGATAAATGGTAAAATAACGTCGGAAATTAAATTTGAGAATATTATTTTTAATTGTTTCCTGAAAAATATTAAGATGGATATTCAAAAGATACGATTCGACAATTGTATCTTTAATTGTGATTTTGATGTTTTGTTTAATAATAATATAGATTTCTCCTATTGTATTTTCTTAAGTAATTTTAATAAACTTTTAGCACTTAACCAGCAAGGTAATAACCGCATTAGTATTTGTTTTTCGTATATTGAATCAATAGTTATTGAGCCAACTCTCTTAGAGTATATTAGCATTTATAAATCTAACATTATGAATATGTATATTGATGGAATACCACTTGGAAGAGGATATGAGTGCTTAACAAGAATTCTTTTACTAGGGAATCATATCGCTTATTTTTCTTTTGCTTTTGATGATTCAAATTATCAAAAGTTTGAACTAACAATGCAGGGAAATTACTATAGCCTCAAAAAAAATTTTCTAAGGATATTGAATAAAAAATATAGAAAATTGAATAAAAAAATTTCAACATTCCCATTACTTAATAGTCCTAAAAGTATATATAGAAGGGCATTTTCTAAGCACATATTTCATACAAGTAAACATTTATTAAGTTGCGTTAGGACAGCAGATTATTCAGTTGCCCATAAAGTTTTTTTAAAATATAATGTATTAGCATATAATCCTAATAATATGCTTTTGCAAAAAGCATTAATTTTCTTGAGTTATGGTTTTTTAAGTCCTCTTACGTTACGGGCGTATTTCCG
>DLIO01000005.1:0-10445 GCA_002483765.1 Lentisphaeria bacterium UBA7640
AAGCAATGTCAGGAGTTCAGAAATTCCGCATAACTCTAATCGAGCCAATACCGATGGCGTATTCCACAGCAAAGAAACCGCATTTTTAGTGTCAGCAAATATTTTATTAAGCCGTTCTCGCAATTCTTCTAAAATTTCGCGATTAACTGCGACCCCGACTCCACCTGGGCGTACTAAACCACGACTGAAACGGTTTCCACAAAGCAATGCGGTCAAATTCAAAAAATCACCCCGAAGCCGTCCGCAAAACGACATCGTCGGTAAAAAACCGACGTCGCCGGCGATTGCGCCAAGGTCGCCAGTATGGCAGGCGAGTCGTTCCAATTCCAAAGCCAAAGCGCGTAATTTTAACGCTTCGGGCTCGGGTGCCATTCCGCTCAGTGCTTCCGAAATCATGCTATACGCAGTTGTATGTCCGACAGTGGTATCGCCAGCAGCAGTTTCCATGTAGTGAATTGTGCGCTGATCGGGCATGCCGACTAATCTTTTTTCGATACCACGATGCTGATAACCTAAAGTTATTTCGAGATTCAACACGGTTTCGCCATGACACTGGAATCGAAAATGCCCGGGTTCAATAACTCCAGCATGAACCGGTCCAACGCCAACTTCGTGAATCCCTTCTCCGCCCACTCGATAAAAATCATATTCATCTTGGAGTTTACGTAGCGGTTTTTGCCATGGGCTGTTTTTAATCAAAACACCGGCATCTTCCGCGAGTTCTCGTTCAAAGACTCCGGTTTGCGGGAATTCTCTAGCCAACGACTGCCAAACCTCTTCACGGCGCGTGACCATCGGTTGCAAAATTCCAGAAGCATCATCGGCAAGAATCATGTATAAATCATCATCAGACGCAAACCACGTGGCGATTCGCTGTCCTAAATACAACTGCGCTATCGCATTGTCACGAAAATCAGCGTATTCGAAACGTGGAACTTCCGTCAGCTTTATTGAACCACCATTTCTCAACATCTATAACTTCCTGTTTTAAATTAGCGCGCGCATAATGCGCGCGCTAATTCTAATATCACGATTACGATAAATCGATCATTAAATTCTTATTGATATAAACCTATAATCTACTACAGATTTGTTTATTATCAAAGTAATGGAGCCGCCAAAACATTCACTAATGGACTGAGAGAAAGGGCAATTTAACCACAGATAAACAACGATGAACACAGATATTGGGGGAAAATAGAGAAAGGCACATAAGGAGAAGGTTTTTTCTATTCAGTCCACGCGCTCTGCATTACGCCGCACTTCCGTTCAGGCTTCAAGAGTCTCTTCGGCGACACGTTTTACATTGCCGCCAATGATTTTTTGGATGTCGTTGTCGCTGTAACCGCGTTGAACCAGTCCGACTGTAAATAGCGGCCAATTGGTCCAGGCTACTGAGTCATACATTTTTGAACCATGTTCGTCAACATCTTGAGTGAACGGTGCATCTGGCTCTGACCAATATTGTTCAAAAATCGGCCGGCGTGCCGAAATAACTAACGGTTCAGGATCAGGAATACCAACTTGATTGCTGTGATCGGTGCCAATTGCGACATAATCCGCGCCATAGTTTTTCGCGACATAATCGATATGGTCAAGGAACGAATCAATATAACCGCTGCCCCGATAAAACGGGGGATGCGCACAGATACCAATATAGCCACCGCTTTTTATAATCGCTTTTATGGTTTCGTCGCTTTTCGCACGGTAATGGCTACTCAGTTTTCCGGCTACTGAATGACTGGCGACGACTGGCTTTTTTGAACATTGCGCCGTTTCTAAACTGGTGCGTTGTCCAGAATGTGCCACGTCTGGAATAATACCGACGCGATTCATTTCCCATACAACTTCTCTACCGAAATCGCTCAGTCCAGCGTTTGAAGTTTCGGCACAACCATCGCCAATCAGGTTTCTCCGGTTGTAGGTCATGTGCATCATCCGCACGCCAAGTCTAAAAAACACTTTTAACATATCAAGCGCGCTTTCAACTGATTCTATGTCACGCGGCACCGGTACGCCATTAGTGGTGAGATATAAACAGCGTTTGCCATTTGCTTTGGCTGCAACAACTTGTTCGGGGAATGCCACTCGCGAATACAGTTCATTGTGCCGATCGGCGACGTAGGTAAAACGGCTCAAACGTTTTATCAACCGTTCAATTGAGTTGCCTTCGACTCCAGCATTTTGGAACACGCAGTCAACGCCTGCGCGCTCCCACGCTTCAGCGATTTGTCCCAGTATTGCGGGCGATTCGAGCGAACCCACCATATTAAACTCTTCGATTGCGTCGATAATTTCATCGCGTCCAGCGCCCGCGGCAATGATTTCGCGCAGTTTTTCGGGATATGGCCCGCGTCCAGTGGGAGCAAAACCGTAAGCATCCCACACCAGTGATTGTTGATGCAATTCGTGACCATGTTGCAATTCAGAATCGGAAGGTTTAAGTATTTCAAGCCCGATTTTGCGGCATTCTTCAAAACTACGTGCCATAATCTTTCTCTTTTTTTTAAATGATGAAACTGATAGGATATTTCATATAATATACTCTTTTGAGGACGAAAACTTAAAGAGATACGCCGTATATTTTTGAGTAAATTTTGCACTTTTTTTTGAATGGCGATGCTAGCATCGTACGAAAAACGATGAATGAAACATACTAAAAAGCGACCAATAAAATTTAAATTTTCAAACAAAACGAGTATACATCGAAAAGGCAGTTAATTCAAATTCCGTGCTTTGGCAAAACGCAAACCCATAATTTACTCAAAAATAACAAAAGTTTGCGAATTGAAAAAGTTTCACGTAAAGACGGTAACTTGAACTGTCGAACAAAAAATCCCAATGTGTATTCATGTAGGCGTGAATCCCTGTATTCACGCCAAGTCCATAACGTCTGTGTTGGTCTGTGTCAGTCTTCTATTCTGCTATTTTTTTCTATTCCATTTGAGATCTTTATTGAGATAGTCAATATCTTCAATTTTCGTTTTATCGGTAAGTGCAATTTCAATATCCGCAGTTGGTGAATTCAAATAAATCCATCGGCTTGAAGACCATTGTACTTTGATATTTTTGCATTTGATATAGTAAATGCCACCGGCATCTCTTACAGTCGAAGAATTATTCTCACCGCGAGTCCGCACATATTTCTCAAACACTTCCCCTTTACCTTTTATGACATTTTTATTAGTAAAATCACCGGACTTATCATTCTGCCAATACCATTCATAATTGTAACCACCATCTCCTTTAACTATTCTTTCTGTAAGTTTTACTGCCGCATAATTATCACCTTTTTTGATAATAAAAAATCTACCTTGTGGCACCTCTATAGCATTGCTGGAACGCCTATGACTTTCTAACGGAATGGTGTTGTTGTGTGGGAGGTCAATCGTATTTATAAACGAATAACCCCAAAGCGCAATAATAGAAAAAAATAGAGAGATAAAACCCATAAATTGCTCCCTGAAAATTTGGCTGTTTCTGTATTCTTTGAGGACGAAAACTTAAAGAAATACGCCGTAGATTTTTGAGTAAATTTTGCCCCTCTTTTTGAAGGGCGATGCTAGCATCGTACGAAAAACGATGAATGAAATATACCAAAAAACGATCAGCAAAATTTAAATTTTCAAACAAAACGAGTATACATCGAAAAGGCAGTTAATTCAAATTCCATGCTCTGGAGAAACGTAAACCCATAATTTACTAAAAAATCACAAAAAATCCGAAGCATGAGTTATTTTATAGTTTTATTGGTGAACTCCAAGCGTATTTGCCATTGCTATCTTTTATTTGGCAACGCAGGTAAGTGAGACCGGCATTATCAGGAATTTTTGCTTCAAACGAGGTCATTTGGACTTGGTATTCTGTTTTTAAAGGAAAAATTAAGCAGAAAAAAAGCCATTGGAATCATAGCCGGGGTGTTATGTATATTGTGTATGAGTATTGCCATTTAAAGAGACATATTTAACTTATGCAGTAGATTACGATTTTATTTTCGACTTGGTGGAATAAACCTACCTTTCAATACGTAACGAACCAACGGGGTGAAAAGCATTCACAAAAACAGGGGAATTTATTTGGGCGCGTAATACTGGCGTGCACTTTTTGGAAATGCTGTGTTTGCGCACGCCAGGAAAGCCATTAATTTTAAAGTTGAACCAGACAGTTTGCGCAAAATCACTGACACTCCATGAGTGTCTAATTTTGGCTTAGAATTAGCGCGCGCATTATGCGCGCGGGAATTAAAGAAACAAGATACATTAAATTTTCCTTTGTGTTCTTTGCGTCTTCTTTGGTACCTCTGTGGTTATTTTTCCATCTTTCCTTCCCACTCCTAATAAACTGTTCCTAGCCCTTTCTGCTGACTCTGCTGATAAAACTTTAGCGCTTCCGGCATCTTTTCTTTCAATTTGTTAATTCGATCACTACCGTGAGGGTGAGTAGAGAAATAGGCCATCAATTTACTATTGTCAACATTGCCAAATTTTTGCCAAAACTTAATTGATTGGGTGGGGTCGTAACCAGCTTTGGCCATCAATAACAAACCGACATAGTCCGCTTCAAGTTCGTGAGTCCGGCTGAAAGGTAAAATACCAGCAAAGTTTGTAGTTAAGCCGTAAGCCGCCATAACCAATTCGGAATTACTGGCTAAGCCAAGCAAAGTCGCGCCAGCTGCTTGTAAAGTATGTTGCGAAACCCGTTCGCCACCGTGCCGACAAATTGCGTGCGCAATTTCATGACTGATCACCGTTGCCAGCTCTGCATCATTGGCGGTATATTGAAACAATCCGCTATAAATGCCAACTTTGCCACCGGGCAAACAATAAGCGTTAGCCACATTTGATGAAAAAACTTTAAATTCCCACTTGAAGTCAGGGCGTCCTGAAATATCCGCAATTGCGCGTCCCACCCGAAGTATTGCGTTATTCATAAAAGGATCATTTGAGATTTTTTCTTTATTTAACGCTTCGCTCCAGGCCTCGCGTCCCATTTGCGTCTCTTCG
Source organism: Lentisphaeria bacterium UBA7640 (assembly GCA_002483765.1). Classification (GTDB taxonomy): domain Bacteria; phylum Verrucomicrobiota; class Lentisphaeria; order Victivallales; family Victivallaceae; genus UBA7640. The sequence continues at coordinate 5,004 of DLIO01000005.1, forward strand.
TTTTCGGATATCAACGACAGTTGACTGCGATTAGAATATGGAACCGACTGACAACCCGCGATAAAAGAGCACAAAACCAAACATAATAAAAAATTTCTCATCAGCGTAACTCCCATATTTATAATTGTGTTTACGATAACCGACAGCCGTGTAAATTCAAGAAAAGGATGAAGAATAAAAAGGATGAAGAGATTTTGACCACACCGCATCATTCGATATGGTGACTGACAATCGCTGAAAAATATTATAACTATAAATTTATAGTTTGTGTGAAAATAAAGCGCGGGCCAATAGGAATTAGGATCACAGCATTGTTTTTCGTGTCTTTCATGTTTTTATGATTAAAATATTTCTCTCAACTCTCTAATTTCCCCCTTTCCTGAATTTTTCATGATTAATGTTTTCTCTCGAATTTATACATTTTTTAGTGATAACGCTGGAATTTTCAGCAAAGTCGTTTATAGTAACAACTCTTACAAAAATGGCGTGGTGGCCGAGTGGTTAGGCTGAGGTCTGCAAAACCTCCTACACCGGTTCAAGTCCGGTCCGCGCCTCCATTTTTCTTCGATTTCTAAACCTGTTTTACAGAGCAACTGCGCAGGTGCTTTGCCTTAAAATATTTGCAATAATCCTTAATACCTGTAACTTATTTGTTTAATAGGTTGTGCCGAGAGTGGAGAACAAACTCTCATTAATCAGATATTTTAAAATGGAGAATTATTGTTATGAAATTGAAAATCGCATTTGCAGGATTCCGCCACGGACACATTATGGGACTTTATAAAAAGGCGCAGGATTCAGCTGGTCTAGAAATTGTCGCAGCTTGTGAAGAAGATGAAGCGACCCGCCTAGAATTGCAAGCTGGTAAAAATGTCGAGATAACTCATTCAAACATTGATCAGATGTTGGCCACAGTGCCGTGCGATATTGTCGCAGTCGGCGACTACTACAGCAAACGCGGTTCAATCTTAATTAGGAGTTTGAAAGCAGGAAAACATGTTATTGCCGATAAACCAATTTGCACCTGTCTCGATGAACTAGCGGAAATAGAAAAACTCGCTGCTGATAAAAATCTTCAGGTTGGGTGTCAACTTGACCTCCGCAGTAATCTCAACATCTGTGGTGCAAAAGAAATAATTAAAACCGGAGTGCTTGGGGAAATTCATGCTATTAAGTTTGGCGGTCAGCATCCGTTACTTCAAGACTCGAGACCGGGATGGTATTTTGAAGACGGCAAACATGGCGGTACCATCAACGACATCGCTATTCATGGCATTGATATAATTCCTTGGATGACCGGTTTAATTCCGCAAGAAGTTACCGCTGCGCGCACTTGGAACGCTTTGGCAACTAACTGTCCGCAATTTAACGATGGCGCGCAGTTCATGTTCAAAATGACCAATGGTTGTGGAGTAATGGGGGACGTGTCCTATTTTGCACCGGATAGTTGTGGATTCCAGTTGCCATATTACTGGCGTTTTACGATCTGGGGTAGCAAGGGTGTGCTTGAATTTAATATCAACGAGCCGGTTTTAAAATTAGCAGTTAACGGTAGCAGTGGCATCAGCCAGTTGGTACCGCCTGTGAAGGCTGGGCCTGACTATCTCAATGAATTTATTGGCGCGATCAACGGGAAAAAGGTTGATCTGAATACCAAAGCCGTAATTACTGCAGCACGACGCGCGCTGACTATTCAGAAAGCAGCGGATCAATCGTTGTATTCAATTCAGTTATAAGGGTAAGGTAGGAAATCTAGCGGTTCATCGTTATCCAGCCCGATCATGGCGTGGCCAATCGTGCTGACATAACGAAAACTGTCGGAACTGACCGCGTATTGAAATAACATTAACGCAGCCATTTTTAATATTTTTTGGTTATTCCAAAAGTCACATTGTGTAATATTAATGTTCGGCAGAAGTTGCCAGTTTTTGCGTACGGTAAGACCATTGCCACGATGATCGACGACAATAAAATCATCGAGCGACTTCGCGACATGCAGTTGCTGTCCAAAAAGATTGCCGATTTCTGAGGCGATGGCTGCCAAAATAAAATCAGCACCAACTCGCTCTTCTAAAACCGGCCCTAAACAGTAGTGTTCGGCGTGAACATCCGCATCCAAGGGAGCAGTAAAGTCATTTTTACGCATAAAATGAGCAAGTCCTCTGAGATCACGTGGTTTGCTGCGTTCTGCATAGCCACACATTTCAGTCCAAGCTTCATCAAGTTCACGTTTTGAGTCGTTATCGTACCACTGTAGGTGAACCGCTATCAACCCTTCAATCAACGACGGATCAGACCGGAGCATTTCAGTAAATTCAGTTCGTCTCTGGCGTATGGTGATAATCGACTGTAATTGATGAATGCGTTTCCGCAACAATTCGTTCTCGGTCTCTTGATGTTCCGCAAGATATGGTTCGATAATATCTTCATTCTTCAGCAATTCGAGCATCACAGAATGTGCAACTTGCTGACTAGGATCATCAAGGAGCTTTAACAATATTTTAATTTTTTCAGACATCGGAAGGTTTTTTGGGGAAAATTCCAGACAATGCGTCATGGGCGATTTTCTTGACATCATCCGAGAAATCTGATTTGATGATCCACTTTAGGAAGCCTGGTTCAGAAATTGCCAAATCACGCAATTTAGTTCCCGAGTGTTTGCTGAAACTAACGATAACTTCGCTACCAGACCATTTGAAGCGCCCGTCAGCGTCAATACTATCAGGATCAGTGTTATCGGAGAGTTCATGGAGAGCTTGAGCAGTGTTGCCAATCTCTGGATGTTTAGCAATCTGTCCAAATAGCACATCAATAGTAGCCTTAGTATCGGCTTCAGCGCTGTGAGCGTCTGCGCCAAGGGTTTTTCCACAGAAAAATTCATACGCAGCACTCAATGTTCTTGGATAAAGTTTACAAAAAATATTATAAGCATCAATTATTTTTCTGCCCTCTAATTTGAACTCAATACCAACACGCATAAATTCATTGATTAATAACGGAATATCAAATTTTATAACATTATACCCGGCGACGTCGCAACCTTCGAAATATAGCAATAACTTAGGCGCAATTTCGTTGAACTGAGGTTCATTCGCGACATCAGCGTCAGTAATACCATGAATTGCGATAGAGCCTTCAGAGATCGGTATTCCTGGATTAACTAAACGGGTATGAGTTTCGCGTTGACCATCCGGAAATATTTTTATTACAGAAATTTCCACAATACGATCGCGGAGGATATTAGTGCCGGTAGTTTCAAGGTCAAAAAATATTATCGGACGTTCTAAGTTAAGTTCTGGCATGATATTTCCCTTTGTATTCATTAAGATTAATTAAAGCTTCACGATTAATAGAATACCGCTATTTGGTGAGATTATCAAACAGGTGCTTACCAAACCTTTTAAGGTTTTTGCGCAATATCATCTTTTTTATGCGATTTAGTTTTCGCGCGACTGGAAAAAAATCTATCATTTGGAACTATAGCGTAAAACGGATATCGTGCCCTTATTTCTGGCGTGATATTTTTCGGGATATATTTAAATCGCTGGTACAGCCATAAATACTGATCAGGATAAAGTCGTACATATTTTTCGGTGATTGCTGTTAGTTCTTGAATAATAGCGTTCTCGTCGGGATATTCGGAATAATCCTTGGATAAAAACTCCATCTCTGGCGTCAGCAGGTCGCCAGACCTCAAGGTGGTACCATAAATAACTTTCGCGGGAATGTCATTAGCACGACAATAATTCCAAAGTGTAGCGGGGGTCCGGCTGGCGGTAACTTGAATGCCAAACATTTTCACGAATATTCCACCATCGCGCAGTCGGGTGTTTTGGTCAATCAGCGTTCCAATCGAAGTACCGGAGTTCAAACATTTTAAAGTCTCGCGGACTGCCCCTTTAGAAAAAATTATTTTGATTCCACCACGTTCGCGATTATCTTTATTCAATAAATTGTTGAGAAAAGGGTTTCGGGTAATTTTAGCGATTGCCGCCATTTTCACGCCGGCAATATTAGTGGCAATTATTCCAGAAGCTTCCCAACTACCAAGATGGGGGTTGACGAAAATAATCCGAGTCCCCGATTCAGCGCAACCATGCAATTCATTGTAAATATGTTCCGGCAAACGCAAGCATCTATCCATTCGAGCAGGTTTGCCCATCATCCAGATATAATCGAGAATATTATAAAAAGTGTTGAATAACGAAGTTTTTCCAATTTTAACGACCCATTCGTCATCTTTTTCTGGAAATGCCGTATTCAAGTTGGCAATGATTATTTTACGAACTGGCAGAATGCAACTCCATGCAAACTTAGAGCCAGTTTTCGCTAGCATGCGAATAATGAAATGCGGCGCCAAGCGAATGAGATAGTATGGAATTAAAATCAACAGATATTCGCAAAAATAACGAATTTTTTTTAATTGAGATCGCCTGCTCATAATTTTTTAATGCGCCGTCGTGGCGGAAGAGTGCGAGTGACTTCTCCGGACGATAAAAGGTTGATGCCTGTGCTGAACAGAACACTCTTCATTGAAGCTGCCGCGATATTTTGGATAAAATGAAGTTTCCCTTCAGGCGTAGTATCTTCAATTTTTGCTTTTTTTACTTCCGAAATCGTCAAGTCTGAATTAATGTACAGAAGTCCCCAACCATTGGCGAGTTCTTCCGGTTTGACTAAGCCGCGTGGCACCGCCAAATAAAGGTAATCCACGACGCCAGCATTACGGATCTGTTCAAAAAGGCTACCAGAGTAAAGTGCTTTTCGGGTCTTCTCTAATTTTTTTACACAGCGGTGATATTTTTGGTTGCTACTATTCTCATAATTCCAATCCTCAATGTCGTCAAAGAGATTGTCGCCAACGCGCAATTTAGGTTCTTTTAAACGAATGGTCTTCTCAATCGCTTCTTTCTCTTGTTCTAGGCTCTTGAGATCACCAAGCAGGTCATCTTTATTGGTAATGTCGGGCCAACATTCGTCGCGTTTAGAGCGTATCTCCAGCGCCATAGTTTTAGTCGGATGTAGCACGCGTTTACGGTTGGGTTTCGACCAGAACACGCCAATATTAGCACGAAACCTGGAGATTCTAGTCGGTACATTCAGAGCCATTCCAGTAGGATTCTTCTCTAGTAGCCAACAAATAACCGCCTGACGTTGAAGGGTTTGTTCTGGCGTCTGCCGTTTTTCCTTCGCCGGACTGGATTCAAAAATCAGGTCAAGCACCGGTTGTATCTCTTTCATATTTATTTCCATGATAATATTTATTACTAAACAAAACTATTGCATAAATTACCATTATCCAGATAATTTTCAATATCTTAATCGCGAAAGGTGTGAAAAGAGGCTTTTTAAAAAACCACGCTACGTCATTCGGCATAATTTAAGACGTGCGTTCTTCATAACCTGCTATCTAAATTCGCGCGCGCATTATGCGCGCGCGGA
>DLIO01000005.1:10591-12785 GCA_002483765.1 Lentisphaeria bacterium UBA7640
ATTATGCGCGCGCGAATTGGAAAGCAGTAATTATGGAGCGCAGGCATATTAAACCATGCAGAATGACTGGCGCCTGCATTCCCACGAAATTACGGAGCTTTTAATAATATTCTACGGGATAGTTGATCAACTCTTCGCTTTGAAAACGTTTTAGAAAAACCTTTTTCGTATTGGATGGGAACTTAAAGAATTCTGGCGGAGCAACAAAGATCAGCCTTGCGCTTTGATACTCATTGGCGTATTCTGCCGCATTGCCGAAAAACCAGACCGTTTCGGCATTGTAACTCTGTTTTCCTGAATGCAGTGGCAAAACATATCCCGATTTCAGAAAAGGTAGAATGGTTTTTATCTGCCATTCTGTTCCATACAGCACTAATGGCATGTTTGTACCATGTTTTATCACAAACTCTCCTTTGACCTGAGGAATGCCGGATGAATAAAAAACGAACGGCAATAAACATAGAAACAGTGTAATTCCTCCGACTAAAACTAAACGTTTCCAATTCGTTTTTCCCCATGCAAGATAGACGCCGAGTCCGAGAAAAAACAACAATGTCAACCATGCCAGAAGGAAATTCAGCAATGGTAATTGTCCGTATTCGGTAAAATCAAAGAGTGTATGCCAGTCGAATACGCTGGCAACGGAAGCCGACAAGGCTAATCCGGCAAACGCACACCATGTGGCGGGTTTCTTTATGCCGTGAAGCAAGGCGTAAACAATCAGAAAACACCACACAAATCCGCTAAAAATACCGAGTTCGGCGAATAGCGTTAAATGTGCATTAATCAGCGTTCGGCATTCAATGCTATCGAGTAAAAACGTTGAAGCCAGCATTCCTGAGTTTCCCAGCCCAACGCCGAATGGATTTGCAGCGTAGAGTTTTAATCCTGACAGCCAAATTTCCGGACGATTGGTTACTGCGCGGTCGATGGTGAAACGCGATAACACACCAAATGTGCCAGCGATAATGACAATCGCGCAGACCACACCGAGAAGCAATTTCCAATTCTTGGTTTTTGTCAGCAGAAAATAGCTTCCAAGCTCAAATGCTAAAACTATAATTCCGGTTCTGGAATAGGTCAAAGCAAGCGGAATGGCCAATAATACAGAAAGTCCCCAACCGAGATACGGCAGCCGTTTCCAACCCCATAAAAACGGCATAATGGCACAGATCAATGCCGCCGCATGATTCGGATTGTAAAATCCAAAACCGTAGCGCACCATGCCGTCGTAGGTGAATTCCATCATCGTAACCACAATTCCCGGAGTTTTGTATTATGGAACGGATTGCGAAATTCAAGGTCGATACTATTTTTGTCCCTGATTTTACCAGTATCGTCCTCGCCGTATTCTTGGATATTTTCGCTGGCAAGAATCGCATCAAACCAAGCACGCGCGAGTTCTAACGCTTCGCGACTGAGTTCATGGCCACCTTGATAAGTTTTCCACAGCAGTTGTCCGCCTGCTTCGCGGTAGCGATAGATGAATTGGCGGCTGATTTGGAAACGTTCTTCGTCCTTTAAACCGCAAGTTATCAGTGCCGGAACTGGTTCCTTTATTGGTGCGTTGAAATATACGCCACAGCCATGCGCGCTCCATGCGGCAACCTCATCCTGCATCCAGGCATAAAAGAGATTGGCACATTGTCCGCCGGCTGAATAACCGTAAAAGTAAAGTCGGTTTTTCTTGAGTTTATAGCGTTTGCGCAGTTCGGCAAGAGCTTTTTTGAGAACCTCGCCTGACCACTGTTCAGGTTCCCAATAATCGTGATCTACAAACGAAGGGGACAGCAGAAACAACTGGTGTTTATCCGCCAACGTGTCGAATCCATAAGCTTTCAACGTTTTCTCGCCCGGCCAATTGCGCCCGCCGAAAAGCACCATGATTCGGGAATTTTCATTGTACTGCGCCGGAACGCGGTAAACTATTTTTAGTGGATAGTGGGTAAGGGGAAGTGGATAGTGGGTAGTGGGCAGTGAAAAGTGGGGATAATTCACTTCGCTTGCGACAGTAGCTAATGAGTAGCAGATACAAAATAATATACAGAATATCTTTATGGTTTGTTTAAGCTTGAACATAGGGATGATAACATTTTTTTGATTTCGACGATTAGATTTTGAGCTTTCATCGTATCTTGAATTTCCAGATAGTTTAAGTTAGTCGCGATTATAAGTTCAGGAATCTTGATCTGGA
>DLIO01000133.1:0-8277 GCA_002483765.1 Lentisphaeria bacterium UBA7640
TGCGTTTACTTTTTCAATTGACCATCGGTTAAAGAATCAATTTTATAAGTTGCGTATACCTTGTTTGGTCTGTTTTAGCTCTGTTTTGCGTTCGAAGGAACTCTTTTCCTGAATATTTGAATGGATATCGACGCTTGGTGCAAAATCCTGCATTGTCGCCTGAACTATGGCTTCAGGGTTTTTTGCTTCGTTCAAAGTTTCGATAGCATTGACCGCGGCAGAATCTTCCGTATTATCGGATGGCAGAATAACCATTTGTTTCGGCTTCGAAGGCGTAAAATCACTAATATCGATAGAAATTCCAAGCGGAGGATTGACTGTTTGTGGTGGATTTTATTTCAAAACAAAAAACAGTCCAAGCACGATAATATTTACGGCAAGAAGGACGATAATTTACTACGGAATTCATAGAGAAAACCAACTCTTAAAAGCCTGTAAAATATTTTTCATTAATACTCTTCATGGTTCTGACAACATAGTTGGAGACGTTAATAGAAGCCAGTCAAAGCAAAACGTTTTACTGGACTTTAGTTAGCTTATCGACACTTTTTTGGATTATTTCATCCGAATTCTTACTGCGCGCTTCATAGCGTTCACGCTCAGTTTGAAGTCGGCGCTCCAAGAAAACTAGTTGTCTTTTGCGTTCACGCAAATTGGTTTCAAAATCTTCCGTAACCATTTTTTTGATTTCAGCATGAAGTTTTTCTTTGTCTTCTTTATCGCTTGTCTGGCGATATTTTCCGATTAAGTCGTTCAGATATTTTACTCGAGCTTCCCGTTGATTATTATACTTTTCAAGTTTTTCCGCCATCATCTTCTTTGCTTCTTGAGGATTGGAACGGCGAAGTTCACGCAATTCTTGGCGTTCTTCATCAGTTAGTGAAGCAAAGAAATCCTGGATTGCCGTTTGGTTACTCCGTGACATGCGGCCGCCACGATCTTCTTTGTTTTGTTGTCTCTTTTTGGAATCTGTAGTTTTCGTTTTGGCAACGTGTTCGCCTATTTTTTGAGCCGAAAGGGCAGGGGATAACCCAATTGCCAACAATATTAGTATGATTTGTTTCATAATATAACCTCATAATAATTTAAGCTATCGATAACGGTATCAACATTTAACTCTGAATAAGTTAAGCCAGCACCGGGGCTATTAGTAATCTTGGGGGCGCGTTCTATCTCTTTTTGCAATTCCAGTAACGCGGTGTCTACAGGCTCCCAACTCCACTGGTGATTTTGCATAGAAGTCGATGGTAAGTTTTGAATTGGTTCAGTGCGATTGAAAATCACGATAAAGCCGATGCAAAGCGCTGCAGCGAAAGCAGTATAATGGAAAATATGCTTAATCATAAATGCTCGTTTTTTCAATATTGCAACTTTGCCCAAGACCGATTTCTCTAGAGCTGAAGGTATTAATACTGCCTCTGGCTTTACTTCACGCAGGCTCGTCCAGCTGTCACGCAGAGATTTACATTCTTTGCATGACAAACAATGTTTTTCGACGGATTGACTGAAAGCTTCGTCTTCATTCAAGATCATTGAAACAATTTCTTTACAACTTTCTTTATTCATAGAGAAAAACCTCCTTGTGATAATATCTCTTTTAATTTTTTGAGTGCATATTGCATCCTCGCCAACGCCGTATTTACTGGACATTTTTGAATAACCGCAATCTCCTTAAAACTTAAACGTCGTTGGCGAAGCAGAAAGACCTCACGCTGTTCTGGGGATAGCTCCTTCAGAGCGGCTCCAACAGCAACAGCAATTTCACGATTCATTATTTGAGCAGTGGGACTATCTTTGCTTAAAGGCGTTCTACGTTCATCCAACAGATCTATTTCAAGATGCTCTGAACGCCGTTTGCGGCTGCGAAAATAATCGATCGCCAAATTATGGCCAATGCGAAACAACCACGCCTGAAAGCGATTTGTTTCAGAATAATAGATCGGTAATTTTTGCATAACTTTAATCCAAGTTTTTTGAAAAACGTCATCAACATCAGATTTAGATTCAGGTATCATTTTCATCAAGTAGTAATAGAGTTGATTTTTATAGCGGTCAAACAGTACTTCAAAATCAGAGTCTGATCCTGCTAAATAGCTTTTTATCAAATCATTATCGGATCGTTCCATTTGTCCTCTAAATTTATTTAAAAGTCATCTTTACAGAGATTATAACGTTGAACATATTGAAATATTGTTCAAAGCCCGAGAAATAAAGCCACATCTTCATCGGCAGGTAGGAAATTAATCCTGTGTAAAATGCCTCGACGCAACCATTGGAGCTGTTGATTTTCGCGCGGCATCGGCGCCGAACTATTCGAAGCCATCATACAACGGATAAAATGAAGGCAAACGGTACGTTCAGGATATTCGTATTTAGTGAAATATATTTGATCAAAGGTGTTAACTGAAATACCAAGCTCTTCATCTAATTCGCGGACTAGACATTGGGCTGGGGTTTCTCCGTATTCGATTTTTCCGCCAGGAAACTCCCATAATCCAGCATATTCGCGTCCTAGTGGTCGCGACGTGATCAATATTTCATCGCCGTCAAAAATCACAGCGGCACCAACTTCAATAGTATTTTTCATCCTGAACCTTAAATTAAACAGTTGTTACTTTCATGCTTTACAAATATCACAGCTTTGATCACCCTTCAAGCCTTGATTGCAATTGTGGTGCCTAGAAATAAATATTTATCTTTTAGGTTTACAAAGCAGCAAAAATGTAGTATTTTTATTGAGGCACCGTTAAATAATGAAGTTTACAAGATGAAAATCCTAATAATACGGGCTGTTAATTTATATAATTGATTTATAAGGGAAATTAATGAGTTTTAAATTATTTGCTAGACGACGCTTTATGCCGCTGTTTGTCACCCAGTTCTTTGGAGCATTCAACGACAATTGTCTTAAAAATGCAATGCTAATACTGATCACCTATAGTTTGGCCGTTCAACCGGGAGAATCGGGTGCGATGTCGCAAATAGCCGCTGCTGTATTCATTGTTCCGTATTTTTTATTTTCAGCACTTGCCGGACAATTGGCGGATAAGTATGACCGCGCTAAGTTGGTACGACTAGTGAAGATATGGGAAGTTATTTTAATGGTGTTGGCAATACCGATTCTTCTGTCGGGAAATTTCATTCTTTTGTTAGTTTTGTTGTTTTTGATGGGTACCCAATCAACATTTTTTGCGCCGATGAAGTATTCATTGCTACCTCAGCAATTGCACGAAGATGAGTTGGTGGCTGGTAATGCCTTCATCCAAGCGGGAACGCAATTCGCGATTCTTGCCGGAATCGTTACCGGAGGATTATTGATCATGTCCGGTCATGGTAATATGAAGACTGGCGTACTACTGGCAATATTAGCAGTTTTGGGATATTTTGCCAGTCGTTGGATATTGACGGCTCCTGGGCCAGCCCCGGAACTGACGATCAAATGGAATATAATTACTGAAACTTATAAGATTATCACGCTGGTCCATAAACAAACCGTAGTTTGGCGCTGTATTCTCGGCATTTCATGCTTTTGGCTGGTAGGCGCAGTCTATCTCGGACAATTGCCATCATTTTGCAAAGAAGTTCTAAATGCGGACAACACAGTAGTTACATTTTTTATAATGACTTTTTCGATTGGTATTGCGACTGGCTCGTTATTGTGCAATAAACTAATGCGCGGAGTGATCGAAACTACCTATATTCCTGCTGGAGCTTTGGGGATGGCAGTTTTCACTCTCGCATTATTTTTAACAGCTTATAATTTCTCTGCGGCTGAAGGGGCAGCGCGAGGAATTAAAAGTTTTATTTATGACTGGCAGTTCTGGAAGCTGACGGTTGACATGCTTTTAATTGCAATTTTTGGTGGGATCTTTACCGTGCCGCTTAACGCTATGATTCAAAGTATTGGCGACAAGCATGAAATGGCGCGAATCATTGCAACTAATAGTATTATGAATGCATTATTCATGGCTGGCGGCGCATTTTTAGTGGCAGCAGCAAGTTGGATTTTTAAAATTTCGGCGTCGATGGTTTTCCTCTGGATTGCAATATTCAACTTCATTGTCGCAATTTATGTGTGTAGCCTGTTGCCTGATCATTTATTGCGCGGGATATTCCGTTTTGTTTTGACTATACTTTTTAGGGTCAAGGTAGAAGGACTCGAAAACTTTAGCAAGGCTGGTTCGCGTGTTATGGTAATTGCCAACCACACGTCACTTCTCGACGGCATATTAATTGCGGCGTTTATGCCTGAAAAGCTAACTTTCGCTATCAATACTGAGATCACGAAAAAATGGTGGATGAAACCAATTTTATTAGTAATTAATGCCTATCCGATCGATCCCGCCAATCCCCTAGGGACTCGTTCGTTGATCAATGAACTCAAACGCGATACCAAAATCATGATCTTTCCGGAAGGGCGTATCAGCGTAACTGGTTCTCTGATGAAAATCTATGAAGGAGCCGGCATGATTGCAGATAAGTCTAAAGCGATGATTTTACCAATACGTATCGAAGGAACGCAATATTCAATTTTTTCTTACATGCGCAATAAAGTGCGGACTCAATGGTTTCCGCAGATTACTTTGACAGTGATGCCATCACGCCGTTTTGAATTGCCGAATAGCTACACTGGTCGCAAACGCCGTTGTAAGGTTTCCGACCGCATTTATGACGTTATGGCAGAGATGTTGTTTGCTAGCACTAAAATCGATAAACATATTTTTCGTGGTGTTTTAGACGCCGCCAAAATTAATGGCGGAAGCTTTTTAATTGCCGAGGATGCTGAACGTAAACCGCTCTCAATGCGTAAATTAATAAATAAAAGTTATATTTTGGGGAGACTCATGAAAAAATCAGCCCCCAATGAAAAACATGTCGGGTTAATGCTTCCAACATCATTAGCGGGCGTAGTTTCATTTTATGCTTGCCAGGCTTACGATATGGCTCCGGCAATGATCAACTTCACTTCAGGCTTTCAAGCGGTATTATCGTGTTGCTGCACCGCAGAAATAAAAGTTATTTTCACTTCACGAAAATTTATTAAATTGGCAAAACTTGAAGAGATAGCGACCGTGTTGACTGGGGCAGGGGTGCGCTTAATTTATTTAGAAGATTTAACTGTTGGTAATTATGGAGCAAAAGCTCTAGGCTTACTTTTTGCACTGTTGCGAATCAAGCCGAGCAATAAAGCGACCGAACCTGCAGTAGTCTTATTTACTTCTGGATCAGAGGGAATGCCTAAAGCTGTGGTTTTGAGCCACCGCAACTTGCAAGCAAACCGCGCACAAATTTTAAGCCAGGTCTCATTCAACCGTAACGACCGAATATTTAATTGTTTACCAATATTTCATTCATTTGGACTGGGCGTTGGGACAGTATTGCCAATTTTGTCGGGGATCAGAACTTTTTATTATCCGTCGCCACTCCATTATCGTATTATTCCAGAATTGTGTTACGACTCCAATGCTACGATTATTTTCGGTACTGACACTTTTATGTATGGTTACGCTAGGGCAGGGCATCCATATGATTTTTTTAATATGCGTATTGTCTTAGCGGGGGCTGAAAAGATTCGTCCCCAAAACCGTATGCTCTGGGTCGAAAAATTCGGCGTTCGATTATTAAGCGGCTACGGTACCACTGAAGCATCGCCAGTTATCAGTTTAGATACGCCGATGTATAATCGTGTTGGAACGGTCGGACGGGCTGTTCCAGGATTGGAGTGCCGTCTTGAAACTGTTGCTGGAGTGCGAGAAGGTGGACGCTTGTTTATTCGTGGAGCGAACGTTATGCTGGGATATTATTTACCGGAAAATCCTGGTGTCTTAGTTGAACCCCCAGACGGCTGGTATGATACCGGCGATATTGTCAGTATTGATGAAGATGGGTTTATTACCGTTATTGGCCGTGCAAAACGTTTTGCCAAGATTGGTGGAGAAATGGTCTCATTAACTGCCGTGGAAGATTGTCTCGAAAAACTATGGCCGGACACCAAACAAGGTGTAGTCATCTCCGAACACAATACTAAAGGGGAACAATTAGTTTTGATAACAGAGCGGAAAAATCCTAAAGTGCAAGATGTCGGCACGTTTTTTCGTGCAAACGGTATCAGCGAACTCTGGATTCCCAAACAGATAATTTCATTGTCGCAAGTACCATTACTAGGTTCCGGCAAATTCGATTATATCGAAGCTAATAAGTTAGTCAACGGAAGTTGAATTATAAAATACGCGCGCGCATAATGCGCGCGCGTATTTTAAAACAGGAGTTATGATGTGTTAAAGATTAAAAATATTTGTGTTTACTGCGGAACCTGCACCGGTAATGGACCAGTTTACGCTAAAACCGCAATTGCGCTTGGAGAGTTGCTAGCTGCGCGTAAAATCGGCTTAATTTATGGCGGAAGTTACGCTGGCACTATGCGAATTCTTGCCGATACGGTTTTAAGCGCTGGTGGACAGGTTTGTGGTATTATTCCAAAGAGTTTTGGCGCTGAAGCTGTTCATCCCAAACTGACTGAATTGGTTGAGACAAATTCCATCCACGAGCGGAAACGACTAATGATTGAACGTTCTGATGCAATTATCGCAATGCCTGGAGGATTTGGAACACTCGATGAAATAATGGAAGCATTGGCATGGCGTCAACTGAATATCCATCAATCGCCATGTGGCTTTCTTAACCCCAATGGCTTTTATGACGGCTTAATCAATTTTCTTGAACACACAGTAACAGCAGGATTTCTCCGCACACAGCACTATCGAATTATTCAAACTGCTGCTAATTCTGAAGAACTTTTAATTAAATTGGAGAATTATGAACATATCGATGACAACCGCTGGCGCCAAGATGGATGAACATATTTTTAAAATTAAACTCCATGAATTAAAAGCAATAGTACGCGAAATCCTGGCTTCTGCTTCCGGTTGCCACGATTACGACCACACTGAGCGTGTCCTTAATAATGCACGAAAAATTGCAAAAATGGAAAATTCGCCAGATATTCGGATCATTGAATGCGCCGCACTGCTTCATGACATTGGACGTCCTGAGGAAATTACTAGCAAGGGAGCACATTGCCATGCTCAATATGGAGCTAAAATCGCAGTTGGAATACTTGCCAAACAGGGATTTACCGACGTATTTATTCAAAAAGTATCTGGCTGCATTAGTAAACACCGTTACCGTAGTGATTTACAACCTGTCACATTGCCAGAGATGATCATTTACGACGCAGATAAACTGGACTCTTTAGGTGCAATAGGCATCGGTCGAGCCTTTTATTTTGCCGGACGTGAAGGCGCTGTTTTGCATAACACCAAAGCAGAAGCTTTAGCCTCTGCCGAATATAGCAGTGGCGACAGCGCTTATCGAGAATATCTGGTCAAACTACAACACATTGAAGATAAACTCCTCACCATTTCCGGGCGCAAACTAGCTGCAGAACGTGCTACCTTCATGCATCATTTTTTCGAAGAACTTAATCGCGAAGTTCTGTCATCTTCGTCATAATTTCTGAAAAAATCAGAAATAACCCAAAAACTCTCATATGTCTTGTGAATTCACCAAATAATTCACCGAATAACTCTTTCATTTTGAAGCATTATTAAAGCAAAATCTTGAAGATAAAATATAGGTGAGGGCGGTAATTACCTAAAGCAGTTATCAATTATAACAAAATCTTTCGATTTGTGAGCTGTATGGAAAGAGTGGACCATCCCTGCTCTGTATTTGTGATTTTTAAAATCGAAGAATATTTCTCAACCAAGATTTTGCCGACAAAATAACTTTTAGGTTAACGCGTAAAAAAACTGCTGGTAGGATTCTACTCTGTCTATACGTTTCGTGAGTTCTGAATAATTTAAAAACAAAAAAGTCGAAACGTTGAAACGTTGAATTAAAACGCTTCAGCTGATTAGCTGATTGTCTTGTCTGATTTCCTTAATTGTCCATCTCGCATCTTCGAATCAACGAGCATTAATCTCTATAACCTTTAATTGAGAACGTCGCATAATGTTAATTATGTTAATATTGATTTGTAGAGATAAACATCATTAATTATTGTATACTCTTTATAATGAATGAATTGTATTTATTAATATTTGTCCTGTTAACAACCTGACAATCAATTATAGTGTTTCTTCAATTATTCTCTCGTGTTTTTCATAACAGTGACACAAGTGTTTCATGGGTCAATTGAAAAAAGCAAACGCACATTTTTATTTTTTGAGCGATGTGTATGTGCGTTTAGTCTTACAGGTGCATTTAGTTTTACAT
>DLIO01000133.1:8435-8649 GCA_002483765.1 Lentisphaeria bacterium UBA7640
GCGTTTACTCTTACAAAAAATGCATGTAGTGTTACAAAGTGTTAGATTTTTAGCAATCCTTTATTTGTAATAAAGAATGCACATGTTCTCTTTTTTTGCCTTATATTTGCCTCGCAATAGTTTTAGTCAATTGAAAAAGTGTTCATGATAATTTATTTGCGCTATTTTTAACATCACTATCCCAAATAAATTATCATGAACACTTTTTCAATTG